>JAUVXY010000058.1 GCA_030603375.1 Actinomycetes bacterium
AGGAAGACCAAGAGCTGCAATGTACTCAATGGTTATAGGCGCTGTTTTAAATATTATACTGGATCCCATATTTATATTTGTATTTAAAATGGGGATAAGGGGAGTTGCCATAGCAACAATAATAAGCCAGATAGCAAGCTGCATTTACATAATCTTCTACTTTATGTCCAGGGAAAGTATATTCCACTTCAGTCCAGCTATGTTTAAGATAAAAAAAGACTTAATAAAAAATATACTATTAATTGGTTTTCCTTCATTTTTAATGGCAGTTATTGACAGTGTGATATTTTTAATATTTAACAGGGCAATACTTTATTATGGAAATGATCTTTATATAGCAATATCCGGTATTACAATTAGAATAATAGATTTTACCCTAATGCCAATTATAGGAATTGCTCAGGGTTTTTCAACAATCATAGGATTTAACTATGGTGCAAAATTGTATTTAAGAGTAAAAAGTGTCTTAAGGGAGGCAGTTGGGTGGACAACAGCAATAGCAAGTGCTGGATTTATTATGATTATGTTTTTTCCAAAACCTTTATTGAGTCTTTTCAGCGGCGGTAATGAAATTATTGCAAACAGTGTGCTGCCAATGAGGATTATTGCAACATTTTTACCACTTTTAGGCTTCTTAATAATTGGAGGCAGCTTGTTCCAGGCAATTGGGAAACCTTCCCCTGCTCTGATTATAACACTGTCAAGGCAGCTGTTGTTTTTAATCCCATCTATACTGATACTGCCGCTGTTTTTTGGCTTAAATGGAGTCTGGCTGTCCTGGCCCGTTTCTGACTTTTTTGCATTTTTAGTTACAAGTATCCTTGTATATAAAGAAATAAAAATAATCAACAAAACACTTAAAGCTAAAAGTATATAAAATAAAAAGTTTAATTTTTTATATTTTGTTTAATTCTTCAAGCAAACCCTTAAGATCAATTCCATACATGCTGGAAATTTCTTTAAGTTTTAATACTCCTGCCTCGTAAGCTGCCATCGGGCAGTGCAGGCATGGCAATTTGTATTTTGAAAGAATTTTGTCCGAACCGGGTGTTTCCAGAACTTCAGCTAATTTTGAGTCTTCTGTAAATTTGTCTCCCATTATTTATAAAACCCTACCTTCTCAAGATGTTATTAAATTCACAAACAACAATTTAAATTTTACAGGCACACAATGTATCACATTTTTTAAACTTTTAATAATTTTATCTTCTCCACCACCGCATCTGCAACTTCACTTGTACCAACAGCGGTCAGATCGTCCCTTGAAGGTTTCATATCATATGTTACAAATTTACCTTCCTTAATATTTTGAGCAATTGCAGACTCCAGTAAATCTGCGCACCTGTCTTCCTCGATGTGTCTTAGCATAAGCACTGCAGACAACATCATTGCAATAGGATTTACCTTGTTTTCCCCCTTGTACTTAGGGGCACTGCCATGAGTTGGCTCAAACAGCGCAATTTCCTTCCCTATATTTCCTCCCGGGGCTACACCAAGACCGCCAATTAGTCCTGCCGCAAGATCAGAAAGTATATCGCCGTACAGGTTAGGTAGAACCATCACATCATATAGCTTCGGTTTTTGAACCAGCTGCATACACATATTATCCACTATCCTGTCTTCCGATTCTATTTCATTATACTCAGGCGCTATCTCCTTAAATACCTTTAGAAACAAACCATCAGAGTATTTCATTATATTTGCTTTATGGACACAGGTTACCTTTTTCCTATTGTTTTTTACCGCATACTCAAAAGCAAATCTAATAATATTTTCACAAGCTCCTATGGATATTGGTTTTATACTTATACCGCTGTCTTTCCTAACTTGTATATCCTTCTTGTCTTTTATAAAATCAATGAGCTCAGCAGTCTCATTTTTCCCGCACTCAAATTCTATTCCTGCATACAGATCCTCAGTATTTTCCCTTACAATCACTAAATCTATATCACTGTACTTACTCCTGACGCCAGGGTAGCTTTTGCATGGCCTGACACATGCATACAAGTTAAACAATTTTCTCATCATTACATTTACACTTCTAAACCCGGTCCCAACCGGAGTAGTGATGGGACCTTTTATTCCAACTTTGTTCTTTTTTAAAGAATCAATGACACTTTGTGGCAGCACTGTTCCTTCTCTTTCATAAACTTCTGCTCCTGCATTCACTATATCCCAATTTATATCCACCCCTGTTGCTTCTACAACTTTTACTGTATCCTCGGTTATCTCAGGCCCTATTCCATCTCCTGGTATCAACGTTATATTATGTTTCATAGATTAAACCCTCTGTTCTTTCTTACATGTTCAGCCAGACCGCCATCACCTAAAATCTTAACCATAACTTCTGGCAATGGGCTGAAACTTATTTCTAAATTTTTTGTAATATTTTTAATTGTTCCTTCTCCCAAATTTATTTCCAGCAAATCCCCCTCACCAATTTTATCTGTATCGCAAATAAGAGCAGGCAGTCCAACATTTATACAATTTCTAAAGAAAATTCGTGCAAATGATTTAGCTAAAACTGCTCCAGCTCCGGCAATTTTAATTATCGTTGGAGCATGTTCCCTGCTGGAACCAAGGCCAAAATTTTTGCCTCCTACTACAAAACCACCGCTCTTTATTTTCTTTGCAAACTCAGGATCAGCATCCTCAAGAACATGCTTTGCCAGTTCACCCATATTTGATCTGAGATGAAAATATCTGCCCGGAGCAATTAAATCAGTGGATATATCATCTCCAAATTTAAAACTCTTTCCTTTCAGTATTTTTTTCTCTACGCTAAAATCTGTCATTTGCTTAACACCTCCCTGGGATCTGCTATATATCCTTTAACAGCACTCCAGGCTGCAGCAGCTGGAGAAGAAAGATAAATAAAAGAATTAGGGTTTCCCATCCTTCCTTTAAAGTTTCTGTTTTGTGTTGAAAGGCAGACCTCATCATCGCCAAGCACTCCCTGATGTACTCCAACGCATGGACCGCACCCGGGAGGGAGTATTGCTGCCCCGCTTTCTACTAAAGTTTTTATTATTCCTTCGTCTAGTGCCTTAACAAAGACATTCCTTGACGCTGGTGCCACTATAAGTCTTACACTGCTTGCAACTTCCCTGCCTTTAAGTATGTCTGCTGCTATTTTTAAATCACTAAGTCTTCCATTGGTGCAGGTTCCAATAAATACCTGATCTATCTTAGTTTTGTCCAGCTTGCTTATCGGCACTGCATTATCTACTGTATGCGGTCTGGATACCATTGGTTCTATGCTGCAGCAATCAATATCTACAACATTTTCATATTTGGCTCCGCCGTCAGCAGTTACTTCCCGGTAGCAGTTCTCCCTGCCCTGCTTCTTTAAATATTTCCTCGTAACCTCATCTGAGTTAAAAATACCTGTTTTTGCTCCTGCTTCTACAGCCATATTAGAAATAGTAAATCTATCGTCCATGCTAAATCCATCACTAGCTTCTCCGGCAAATTCTATGGCTTTATATGTGGCACCATCAGATGTAATTTTACTAATTAAATAAATTATCAAATCTTTTGCATATACCCCTGAATTAAGCTTTCCGTTAAAATTCACTTTTACAGTCTCTGGAACCATAAGCCAGGTCTTAGCCAGCACAAAACCAACAGCTATGTCAGTAGAGCCCATCCCTGTAGCAAATGCTCCAAGCGCACCAGAGGTACATGTATGAGAATCTGCGCCTATCACTATGTCGCCGGGACAGGTATACGATTCTATTAAGATCTGGTGACAAACTCCTTTTCCGACTTCACTTATAGCCGCTCCTGTTTTTTTAGAAAACTCTCTCAGTACCTTATGAGTGTTAGAGAGTTCCTTTTTTGGACTGGGAGCAGCATGATCAATAAAAAAGATGGATTTAGAAGAATTTTTTATTTTATCAAATTCCATCTTTTCTATCTGGCTTACAGCAAGGGGGCCTGTTCCGTCCTGAGCCATAACCACATCTATGTTTACCACTACTATATCGCCTGCTCCTGCATCCCTGCCCGAATGTCTGCTTATAATCTTTTCAGAAATTGTCTTTTCCAATAAGATTCCCCCCTATTCTTCATCTTCCGACTCAATTTCTTCTTTCCTTTTTTTCTTTTTTTCTTTGTAATCCCTGTAAATGTACATGAGTTCTTTATCAAAAAGAGACCTTTTTAAGTCTATGGACATTGTTCTTGTCAATGCAAGTATTTCATTTGCCTCCTTGTCTGTAAGATCTATTCCAAACTCTTTGAATTTATATAAGATAGTGTGTGAACCTGAATGCTTGCCCACTACAAGCTGCCTTGTGAGCCCTACCTCGCCAGGATCAAAAACCTCATAATTTTTTGGATTTTTGAGCACCCCATCCGCATGTATTCCTGATTCATGTGCAAATACATTAGTTCCAACAATAGCTTTCCAGATTGGAATTGCTCTTGCTGATGCTTTTGCAACATACTCAGCTATTTCTCTAAACTTTGAAGTTTTTATGCCAAGTTCTACATTTTCAAGATACCTTAATGCCATTACAATTTCTTCCAACGCTGCATTTCCCGTACCTTCCCCAAGTCCATTTACAGCTACAACAATACTTGATGCACCTGCTCTAATTGCTGCCATGCCATTGGCCGTAGCCATGCCAAAGTCATTTTTAGTATAAATTTCCAACGGAAAATCTACCATGCTTAAAATAGTGTTAATGTTAAGAAATGTTCTAAAAGGATCGTATGCACTGGCATTGTCACCTATTCTAAATCTGTACGCTCCCTTTTTTTTGGCAATATGTATTATTTTTAGTAAAAATTCTAAATCTGTGCGAGTAGCATCCTCAGCACTTATTATAAAGTTAAGGTTGTTAAGTTTAGCTGCCCTTATTGATTCCCTTAACTTATTAACTACCCATGTCCTGTTTTTATTGTATTTCTTTTTTATATGTATGTCAGAGGTAGAAATATTAATAATAATATTTTTTATCCCTGTTTTAGCTGCAAGATTTATATCTTCAGGTTCAGCTTCACAATAAGCAAACAGCTTGCAGTCAAGATTCAGCTTCACGATCTCTTTAATAATTTCTATCTCCACGGCACCAAGCGATGGCGTGCCTATTTCAATCTCAGGTATTCCTACTTCATTAAGCATTTTTGCAATCCGAATTTTTTCATGTTTTGAAAATACCACGCCTACCGATTGCTCGCCGTTTCGAAGCGTAGTATCAATAATATTTATTTCTCTTTTATTTTCTGCTGCATTCATTTTTGACTTACCTCCTTAGCTGTTAAACTATTACTCTTTTTTGATTTGCCCTTATATGATTTATAAGTGTCAACAATCTCACTATCAAAAAGAGCCCTCTTTAGAGATACCGCCTTATCCCTGAACATTTCTGCCAGTTCATTGGCTTCTTTTTCACTTACCTTGTATCCCAATGAATTTAATTTAGAAATTACACATCTGTCGCCTGAGTACTTTCCTATTACTAAAGCACTTTCAAGACCGACATCGTTTGCGCCAAACAATTTATAGGTTTTATAGTCTGACACAACAGCAGAAGCTTTGCTCTCACTTTCATAAACAAACAAGTTGCTGCCTACTATTGGTTTCCACGTGGGGATAATTCTGCCGGAAGCAGATGCAACATATTCTGAAAGCTCTCTGAATAATTTGGTGTTAAATCCTAAATCCACACCTTCAATATATTTAAGAGCCATTACCAGTTCTTCAAATGATGCGTTACCGGCCCTTTCTCCAAGACCATTTACAGTAGTGTTTACATAGGTAGCTCCAGCTTTAATTCCGGCAATGGCATTTGCTATTGCCATTCCAAAGTCATTATGCGTGTGCATCTCAACATCAATACCAACAATGTCAATAATAGTTTTTACCTTCATAAAAGTGTCAAACGGATCCAGGATACCAAGTGTGTCACAATACCTGAGCCTGTCTGCACCTGCATCCCTTGCAACCTTTGCAAAATGAAGCAAAAATTCCATGTCAGACCTTGAAGCATCCTCAGCATTTACAGACACATACATATTAAAACTTTTGGCATAGTCCACACATGCTTTCATGCTTTCAAGCACCCACTCCCTGCTTTTTCTAAGTTTGTGTTCTATGTGTATATCAGACGAAGAAATTGAGATTGCTACAGAATCAACCCCGCACTCAACTGATGCGTCAATATCTGACTTTACCGCCCTGTTCCATCCAAGGACGCTGCAGTTAAGTCCGAGCGATGCTATCTTTTTGATAGCCTCTTTTTCGTCCCCTCCCATCGCTGGAATACCAGTTTCAATCTGATGGACTCCGCTGTCATCCAACATTTTAGCTATATGTATTTTTTCATCATTTGCAAATACCACTCCTGCGGTTTGTTCGCCATCCCTTAAAGTTGTATCATCAATTTTTATATTCTTAGGATCAAGCTTGGCGCCTGCTTTTTGTGAAAATTCAGTCAGTAAACCTATCCCTCTCATGTTAATCACCCTTATAAAAATAATTTAAATAAAATAATAAAGATTTAAAATAATCAATATAATCATAAAAAAGTGAGATTATATAAACTTTTTAAAAATTCTACATAATTATACTACAATTTTAAAATTTTTGTTAATTTTTTAAAAAGTTTTCCAATTTAATCTAAAAATACCAATTTTTTTAAATTTTACAGGTTACTTTTAACTTTTTATAAAATAATCAATAAATCATCTCTCAATTAAAGGAAAATCCAAATATAAAGCCGCAGGAAGGTGTCCTTCCTATTTAGAGGATCACATTAAAAGTTAATAATATTTTTTATAACAATTTATTCCGTTTAATCAAAAAATATGATAATTATTATGTTATTATTAGATATAGCATATTATTAAATAGACAAACGATTACAGGTGTAATGAACTTTAAAAAATTGGAATTTTTTTTAGAAAATGAGCCCGGCTACAGGATCAAACAGATAGAAAAAGCCCTGTACCATGACCTGATTGAAGACTGGTCGCATGCTACTTCACTTCCAAATTATTTAAGGACCAGGCTGAATTCAGAATTTCCTATAGATAAATATAACAACAGCAAGGTAATATCTCTGGTAAATAATACACTTAAGAACAAGACTATTCTTGGTGATGGCCTTGCAATTGAATCAGTTCTTATGATGTATGAAGGAAAGAGGAATACGGTATGTGTCTCCTCACAGGCTGGCTGCCCTCTGGGATGTATATTCTGCAAGACCGGTGAAATAGGTTTTAAAAGAAACCTGGAGGTTTTTGAAATTATTGATCAAGTACTATTTTTTGCCCGATATTTAAAAAAAGCCGGCACCAGGATTACAAACATAGTATTTATGGGAATGGGTGAACCTTTTTTAAATTTTACTAATGTGTCTGAAGCCATTGGGATATTAAACAATAAAGAAAAACTCAATATAGGCGCAAGGCATATATCAGTTTCAACTGCAGGCCTGCCGGATGGAATAAGGAAATTTGCCAATATCGGTATACAGGCAAATCTTGCAATATCCCTGAACGCTCCTAATAACGGACTGCGCACAAAGATAATGCCTATTAATAAAAAGCATCCTATCGGAGAACTAATGAAAGCTTCGAGTTACTATGTAAAGAAAACAAAACGCAGAGTTATGTTTGAATATGTTTTAATAAAAGATTTAAATGACAGTTTGGAATTTGCAGAGGAATTGGCCGGACTGCTTAAAAATTATTTATATTTTGTAAACCTGATACCATATAATGGAAAGGGTAAATTGAAGCCTCCTTCAACAAAGACGATATCAAGCTTTAAAAAAATTTTAAAGGATAACCATATAAACGTAACTGAGCGCTTCAGATTTGGCAGGGATATAAATGCAGCCTGCGGGCAGCTTGCGTGCAATGGGAAAAATAATTAAAGTATAAGAGCCCTCTGGGATTATGGAAGACACTACAATAGATGTGACACAGTATCACTTTAGCAGGTAAAACCTGCTTACCCTTTAAGCACGCCAAGGGGACAAAGTTTTGCAACTTTCTTAGAAATTCCAGCACTCTGGGTAATATCAACTACCCTGCTTACATCTTTATAAGCCTCCGGAGCTTCTTCCGCCAGACCTGACATGCTGCCAGCCATAACTACAATCCCTTTCCTGTCAAAGAGTTCCTTTTTTAATTCACTTCCCCTTATATTTTTCTTAGCCCTGGTCCTGCTCAAAAGTCTGCCTGCGCCATGGCACGTGGATCCAAAGCTTTCAGTCATGGCCTCCCTGGTCCCCAGCAGCATATACGAATATCTTCCCATGTCCCCCGGTATTATAACAGGCTGGCCTATTTCCCTGTAAGCATCAGGAATATCTTTGTGATATGGCCCATATGCCCTTGTAGCACCCTTCCTGTGTACACAAACCTCTTTGCTTGTTCCATTAATATTGTGCACTTCCATTTTAGCAATATTATGCGAAACATCGTAAATCAATCCCATACCTAACTTTTTTGCTGACTTTTTAAATATTTCTTCCAGTACAAGCCTTACCCAGTGAGCAAGGCAATGCCTGTTAACCATTGCATAATTAGCAGCACATATCATCGCCTGATAATATCTCCTGCCTTCCGGAGAAGATACCGGAGCGCATGCAAGCTGCCTGTCAACCAGTTTTATTCCATATTTTAATGAAGCCTGCTGCATCACTTTTAAATAGTCACTGCATATTTGGTGTCCCAACCCACGGGATCCTGAATGAATCATTATAGTTATCTGGTCTTCTTTGAGGCCCAATACTCTGGCTGCTTTCTCATCATATATTTCATCAACCCTTTGAATTTCAATGAAGTGATTCCCTGAGCCAAGCGTTCCTACCTGCCCGCAACCTCTATCCACAGCTCTTTTGCTGACAAAATCAGGGTTCGCTCCTTCCATGTAGCCATTTTCTTCTATAAAGTATTTATCTTCATCCCATCCATATCCATTCTTTATGGCCCAATTTACACCACCTGTAAATAGTTGGCTCATCTGAGAAGCTGCCAATTTAATCTTTCCCTTGCTTCCCACTCCTTTAGGTATGCTAAATGACATTTTGTACATTATATTTTCAAGCTTGTCTCCGATGTCACCGGTTCCTAAATTGGTTCTTAAAATCCTAACTCCGCATGAAATATCAAACCCTACCCCTCCCGGGGATATAACTCCGCTATCTTTGTCCATGGCAG
>JAUVXY010000045.1 GCA_030603375.1 Actinomycetes bacterium
GATGATTATGATCTGGAGGGTTCTGAAGAGTTTGGTACTTGTGATTCGATTGCCATTAATACTGATGAAATAAAAAGTTATAAAGATTTAGAAAAACTTATTGGAAAATATATAAGAGTCCAGGACGCTAAGTTTAGAGATAGTGCCACAAAAATCATACATAAAGGGTTAGATTTTTATGTTAAATAAAAATGTGAATAAGAATATGAGTAAAATATTTGAGCAAGAGGTTTATTTTGAAAAAAATACTTAAATTAAAATTATTTCTTGCAATCTTTGTTTTGACAGTTTTTTTATTTCCAGGTGAGTTATTTAGTGAAAGCTGGCTTAAAGTAGATATTCCTGAAGAAGAACAAACCTGGATAGATACATCTCACTGGGAAAACAGGCCAGTTTGGGTTGAGACCGGATATTGCAAGGATACTTTACGTAGAGAATGGGTTGATACTTCCTATACTGTGAACAGGGGATACTGGGATACCGAAAGTTATAATGTATGGGTTACTTCAGGTTACAGACATTATTATACAGCAAGCAGGTGGATAAATACATCACACTGGGAGAGGAGATGGAGAAATGTAAAAACCTGGGTATCTGCAAACCTTACAATCTATGTAAGATGCAGCAGCTATGGATGGAGTGTTTATTCGTTTGCTTCAAGCCGAAAACGTGATTGTATAATTAATTACAAAGGCAATAGATATAAAGCACACAAATGGGTTATAGATTACCGCCCTGCCAGAGGCGGGCGGGTATATGCGGTAAAATATAGATGTTATCGAAAAGAAGTAGCAGTTAGGAGATATTATAATGTCTGGGTTACTTCAGGGTACAGACAGTACTATACAGCAAGCAGGTGGATAGATACTTCCCACCGGGAGAGGAGAACAAGGAAAGTCTGGGTAGATACTTCCTATACTGTAAGTCAGGGATACTGGAATGAGCATGTAGACAGAATCTGGGTGGATACCAGTCATTTTGAAAATAGAGCAGTCTGGGTTGAGGATGGATATTACACATCACCTATTAGCGGAGAAGTTACGGTTGAAAAAAATCCAGGATATATTTTTACAAAATGGCACCAGGACTATAATGGAGAAGAATGCAGTATGGATCTTAAAGTAAAATGGAAGCTGGACAACAGCAAGCTGCTCCCGGGTGAAGATGAGAAAAAAATAAGCTATATATACATTTATGAAGAAGTGTGCAGATATAAAAGCAGGGGGATAGAGAAAGTTACAATTTTTAAAGGAAACATACCTCCTTCTTCTAAAGGAAGTATAAATACTACAACTAAATTTGAACATAGCGGAAGCGAGGACAGCATGCTTCATATCTATCTTTATGGTGAAAATGGAGAAAGCGCCCATATTTATTTTTACAATCCAATTAATGTGTACAGGTCCATCAATATAGGACTGGTGGGAAGCAGTTCAGATGCAAATACATGGTTGGGGGGAAATAGTTACGGGACGATTCAATTTTAATTTTTATTCAAACAAAGGCTCTATCCTGATTATTGCTGCAATAATGCTTCCAATATTTATTTTAGTTATCGGCATGGTAGTTGATATTGGCAGAGCAATGGTATTTAAAGAAGAGCTAAGCAAAGCTTGCATGATTGCGGCAGAAGAATCATCAAGGTGCATTGATATCGGATCTGCACAAAATTTTGGAATAAATAAATTAGCCAGCAATTATCCTGATATTATTTATGAGTATTTTAATAAAAATTATGAAAAAAAAGATTATGCAAGTATTAATTATCTAAACTATAATGTAATTGAGAGTACCGACAATCCTAAATATATAGAAGTGACCTGTGAAGCGAAAGTTAAGTGCTTCTTTTTAAAAATAATTGGCATTAATGATATTTTAGTTCACTGCCGGGCATTGGGAAGGCTCCGCCGGATAAAATAAAAAGTGACTGGCTCCATTTAATACCGCAATAAAAAATTTGACGTTACCAAAAAAATGATTTTTAGTGCAGGCACGTGCATATTATGTTAAACTTTTTGAGTGCTTTTAATAATAAGGACACAAAACCTTTGGAATTTAAAACCTGCTGGTACAATATGCTGTACTGTCCTAACCGTAAAGCGAAACTATTGAAAGTAAATAACTACACGAAATAAAAGGAGAAAAGATTGAATATCATTATTCTAATTAAACAGGTACCGGAAACAAGCAATGTAAAAATGGACGAAGAGACTGGTACAATGATAAGGGATGGAGTGGAAAGCATTATCAATCCACTTGACCTTTATGCTATTGAAGTTGGAATTCAGCTAAAAGAAAAATTTGGAGGAAAAATAACAGTAATTACTCTCGGCCCACCAGGTGCGGAAAAGGCTTTAAAAGAAGCAATTTCTATGGGATGCGATGATGGTATATTAATCTCAGGAAGAGAATTTAAAGGTTCGGATACCTGGGCCACTTCTTATGCATTGGCTGAAGCTATAAAAAAGATAGAAAATTATGACTTAATTTTAGCAGGTGAACGTGCAACTGACGGTGACACTGGCCAGGTTGGTCCCGGTGTTGCTTCATTTTTAAATCTTGCCCTCGCTACCTACATAAGCAAGATTGTTGAAGTTTCCGATAAAAATATTATAGCGGAAAGGCTTGTAGAAGATGGTTATGAAATCCTAAGGGTGCCGCTGCCAGCCCTGCTGACTGTTGTTAAGGAAATAAGCTTTCCGCGTCTCCCTACATTACGTGGAAAACAGAAGGCTAAAAAGACTGAAATTCCTGTATGGTCAACAGAAAATATAGAACTGGACAAATCAAAACTTGGGCTGAAAGGTTCACCAACCAGAGTTGTGAAAATTGGCCACCCCAGGGTTACTAGAAACGGAACAATTGTAAAAGCAACTGACGATGAAAGTATTTCAGAAACTATCGGCAGATTATTAAAATTTATACAGGAAAAAGAATTAATCCAGAGAGGGCATTAAGATGAGCTATCACGGTGTATGGACCATAGCTGAGGAAAACCGGGGGAAAATAAAAGAAGTATCTTATGAACTTTTGGCACGAGGGAGAAAATTAGCTGATAAATTAGGAGTAGATCTGGCATCAGTGCTGCTTGGCAGCAATATAAGCGAGTCTGAGCTCAAGCAGCTTATCTACAGGGGAGCAGATAAGGTATATGTTGTAGATGCTCCTGAGCTGGGAAACTTTATTGCAGAAAATTATAGCAATGTACTGGTTGATTTAATTAATAAATATAAGCCTGAGATTATAATTGCAGGGGCGACAACGAGTGGCAGGACTTTGATGCCGTATGTATCTGTCCGGGTTAATGCCGGGCTCACCGCTGATTGTACCGGGCTGGATATAGAGGAAGAGACAAAAAATTTATTGCAGACAAGGCCTGCTATCGGCGGCAATATTTTGGCAACAATTAAAACACCCAACAACAGGCCCCAAATGGCTACAGTAAGAGTAAAATCTTCCAGGCCGGCTCCAATTGATAAGAGCAGAAGTGGAGAGATAATAAATATCAAGCTCAGGCAAGAGCTAATTGACGGAAGGGTGGAAAGAATAGGATTTAGGAAAGCTGAAGGTGAAACCGTAGGTATTCAGGACGCAGATATTGTAGTGGCAGGCGGAAGAGGTTTAAAAAAAGGAGAGAACTTTAGACTAATCCGGGAACTTGCAGAAAAATTGGGCGGAGTTATTGGTGCATCCAGGGATGCTGTTGACAGGGGATGGGTGTCTTACCCGCACCAGGTAGGCTTAAGCGGCAAGACCATATCTCCAAAATTGTATATAGCAATTGGCATTTCAGGAGCAATTCAGCACCTGGCCGGTATAAAAACTGCAGATACTGTTGTCGCAATAAACAGTGATCCAGATGCTCAGATTTTTAAAGTGTCGGACTTCGGAATTGTAGGGGATTTGTTTGAGGTTATACCTCTATTAAATGAAAGATTGGCGAAGAAGGGGGATAAGTAACATGAAATATAATCCAGTAACAAATAAAATCATAGCTAAGCTGGTTAAAATTGTTGACAGTAAGAATGTCTTAACTGATAAGGAAAAAATAGAGGCTTATTCACATGACGAGATGCCCAGGGAACAATATGCACACATGCCGGAAGCTGTAGTAACACCTGAAACAGCAGAGGAAATAGCAGAGATTGTTAAACTGGCTAACAAGGAACTGATACCAGTTACTCCGCGCGGCGCAGGCAGCGGATTGTCAGGTGGTGCCATACCTGTTTTTGGGGGTATTGTAATTTCTGTTGAAAAGATGAATAAGATTTTGGAAATAGATTATGAAAACATGGTAATGGTTCTGGAACCGGGTGTGGTTACAAATGATGTGAATGAACTTATTGCAGAGAGAAATTTGTTTTATGCAGGCTATCCTATGAGCCTGGAAACCTGTTTTATAGGCGGCAATGTAGCTGAAAATGCAGGAGGCGGTAAAGCTATTAAGTACGGTGTTACGGGCCGCTATATTTTAGGATTGGAAATAGTTACTCCAGCAGGTGAGATAATTCAGCTTGGCGGTAAGCTTGTTAAGGATGTTGTTGGATATAATATAAAGCAGTTGATAGTAGGATCGGAGGGAACTTTAGGAATTGTGACCAAAGTAATTGTTAAACTATCACCGCTGCCAAAATATAAAGTGGATTTACTCGTTTTATTTAAAGATGTAAAATCTGCTATTTCTATGGTTCCGCAGATACTTACAAAAACAGGAATAACCCCTACTTCTATTGAATTTATGGATAAGCTGTCTGTCCAAACATCATGCAGGTATTTAAACGAACACCTCCCATACCAAAAAGCAGGTGCTATGCTGCTGATAGAAGTTGACGGCAATCGCGAAGATCATGTTAGCGATGACGCTGAAACTATCGGAGAGCTATGCCTTAAAAATGGAGCAATAGAAGTTTATGTGGCAGATAATTACACTACTCAGGAAAGAATTTGGAGCGTGCGGCGTAATATTGCTGAAGCCTTTAAGGTAGTAAGTCCCCATCAGAGTTTGGAGGACATTGTGGTGCCGATAGCATATATTCCTGATTTAATGCCTGAGCTTGCTCTAATTTCTAAAAAATATGATATTCAGATTCCATGTTATGGCCACGCCGGTGATGGAAATCTGCATGCAACTCTTGTAAAAAATCCCAGGAGCACTATGAAAGAGTGGTATGAGATTGAGGCAAAAAGTTTAAAAGAATTATATGAATCAGCGAGAGAGCTCGGTGGCACTATAAGCGGCGAGCATGGCATTGGTTCCAAGCGAAAAGATTTTATGGAAATTGCGGTAAGCAAAAATGAACTGGATTTAATGCGTAGAATTAAGAAAGCTTTTGATCCTAATGATATCATGAATCCAGGGAAGATATTTGATATGGAATAGTGAAATAGGAAGATCTTATTTATAATATTTATTTTACTGAGAATTCTTTAATTTCTTCCAGCTCATCATTTAGATAAACTTCAGCGCTGTATCTTCCCGGTGGAAAACCTTCAGCTATTTTAATGTTAAACACGAAATAGCCTGAACCGGGGTTTTCTGTTGTAAGTTCCTGAGTATCTATCTCCTTGCTGACTTCAAGATAGTTCCAGACAACACGTAGTTTGTCCTCTGGTGAGAAATCTGTAATTTTAACAGATAGATAAATGATTGTGGTGCCAGGCTGAAAGACATTTGTAACATTAACAGGTGTATAGTTTTCGTCAACTTTTTCACAGATAGCAACCTCTTCAATTGAAGCTGGTTCATCGCTTATAATGTCATGTACTTTTTCCTTAATTTGAGTTGTTCTGCCGGCGCACCCTGTAAGCATCAGAGAAATAGATAATGCAGTGAGAGTAAGAAATAATACTCTGTTAAAAATAAATGTTCTATTTTTCATATGCTACTCTTCTTGCTTTTTTACGGTTTTTGCTGATTAGCAGGCTGTTTTATTGTAAAATAATAATATAAGAAAAATAAATTTATGTAAATGGTGCTGTTAAAATCTGTAATATATTAAGTTATAATATCTGTAATATATTGCGGATAGTCAGGAGCTTATTATGATAATATAATAAATAAATTTTTGGAAGGAGATATGGAAAAAAGTACAAGAAGAGAAAGACTTAAAGAATTTTATTTTCAAATCAAGGACTGCAAAAAGTGTGAGCTTTACAAGAGCAGGACTAAATTTGTTTTTGGCGGCGGCTGTGCTGACGCACCTGTCATTTTCGTAGGTGAAGCTCCCGGCAAAAATGAAGATATTCAGGGCAAACCTTTTGTGGGACAAGCAGGCAAATTACTTGATAAGCTGCTTTTTTCAATTGGTTTTGAGAGAAATCAGATTTTTATAGCAAATGTCCTAAAATGCAGGCCGCCGGGAAACAGGGACCCGAGAGCTGATGAAATAGATATATGCAAAAAGTATCTTTTCAGGCAGATAGAAATAATAGATCCAAAGATAATATGTGCAATGGGCAAATTTTCTACACAACTTCTGCTTAATACTTCAGAAGGAATAACCAATCTCAGGGGGAAAGTTTTTAGAATTGGAGGCAGAATTATTTTTCCGATAAATCATCCGGCAGCTGCCCTGTATACATCATCAAGAATGACAATACTGATGGAAGATTTTCAAAAGATAAAGGGCCTGCTTAATTCAAGCGCAGAGCAGAAGGAAGATAAAAATATATTGAGTACAAATAAAGCAGGCATCAGTACTGGTATGGACAATGGCAACAATAAAAGTAAACAGTTAGGGCTTTTCTAAATGCAACTAAAAATTACTTCAAATTCTGCAGTATTTACTAAAAACCTGGGTAAAAATTTTTCAAAAATTATTTCCAATGGAGATATTATCCTTTTTTCAGGTGAACTTGGCGGTGGTAAAACAACTTTTATTTCCGGGCTGGCCGAGGGATTGGGCATAAGAGAAAATGTTTCAAGCCCAAGTTTTACCATACTTAATGTATATAATACTCACAGGAAAAATAAATTGGTACATGCAGATTTTTATCGTTTAGAGAATATTGAAGATATAGCGGAAATTGGCATTGAAGATTATTTATATGACAATCGTGCGATAGTCTGTATGGAATGGGGAGATAAAATAAGAAAATATATTGACAGGGACTGTCTTGAAGTAGAAATAAGTTATTTACTTGCAGATGGTGGAAACGATAATTTAGATAATTTAGACAGGAGGCTTGTCACTTTTAAAAGTTTTAGCCAGCATTGGGATAACAAATTAACAAAATTTATGGCAAGATTTAAATATGATGAATATTTTAGGGATTGACAGCAGCAGCAGGAATTTAAGCGTAGCAGTGAGCAGAGATGATAAATTGTTGTCTGAGGTAATAAATCATGAAAGTTCAAAGCACATGGTAAATATAATTAAGTTTGCGGATAAAGCTTTGTATAAGGCGGGTCTTTCCATAAAAGATATAGATGTTTTTGGAGCTAATCTTGGCCCGGGAGACTTTACCGGCACAAGGATAGGGGCCAGTGTTATAAAAACATTGTCATGGGTAGAAAAAAAGTGTGCTTACGGAATAAATTCTCTTGATGTTCACGCAGTAATGTGTGCCTTTAAAAACAAAAATATAATATCAAAGAGTTTACTTAATGACAGGCCTGTGGCAATAGCTCCTTGCCTGGATGTCAAGAGAAGTGAAGTTTACTTTTCTTTTTATGGTATTTCAGAAGAAGAAAATGATGTTTGCCATAAATCAGGAAAGAAGATTGTAGCCGGTATGATAATTGGAGCAAAGAAATATAATATAAAAAGGATTGGAGATTACCATTTGGCTAATAAGGACGAATTGATAGAGAAATTCAGTATTTTTTTTGAAAACGAAGTTTTAAAAATACAGGATAAGGAAATAGCACATGTAAATCCTGCAGCAATTGTTTGCGGCAGCTCCTGCGTCAGCCATAAAAGCATAATGCTGGACTTAATTAGGAGCAGCAGCTTTATTCTTGATAAGAGGCCGCTTTGCTCTCAAGCAAGGTATGTGAATTTGTGTTCTTACTTTAGTGCTCTAGAAAAAGTGGAACCCAAGAATCTCGTTCCTGTTTATGTAAGAGATTTTGTGCCTTTTGGAAATTAGAAATACAAAACGGAAGCATCTTAAACATTATGAGTATTGAGGAAAAAGAAAATAAAAAAGATATTTATATATTAGGTATTGAAACATCATGCGATGATACATGTGCTTCTGTGGTAAAAAATGGTTCGGTGATATTATCCAGCGTAGTATCATCTCAGGATGAGATCCACAGAAAATATGGGGGAATAGTCCCTGAGGTTGCATCAAGGAAACATATTGAAGTTATAGACATTATGATAAAAGAAGCAATAAATAAGTCGGGCATAGATACCAGCTATATAAATGCAGTCAGTGTTACCAATAGGCCCGGGCTGATTGGTTCGCTTCTTGTTGGTGTAGGTGCAGCAAAGGCTATCTGCTATGCCAGGAATATACCGCTTATTGCAGTAAATCATCTTAAAGCTCATATTTATTCAAATGTTCTGGCACATCCTAATATAAGAGGAGGGTTTATCGGGCTTGTAGTTTCAGGCGGCCACTCAAGCTTATACATAGTGGATGATAATTATAATATGGAGCTTGTAGGACAAACCGTGGATGATGCGGTTGGAGAAGCATTTGATAAAATTGCAAGGTACCTGGGCCTTGGTTATCCCGGAGGGCCGATAATTGACAGGTTATCTAAAAGCGGCAATTCTGGCTGCATTGATTTTCCAAGACCCATGATAAATAGCGGAGACTTTAACTTTAGCTTTAGCGGACTTAAAACTTCTCTTATCTATCGTACAAAAAAAGATAAAAAACTAATGCACAAGGAAAATATACCAGATCTTGTAGCAAGTTTCCAGGAAGCTGCGGTAGATGTATTGGTTGAAAAAACTATCAGGGCATGCAGGAAGTACGGGATGGATAAGATTTTAGTTAGCGGGGGAGTGGCTGCAAATAGCAGGCTTAGAGAAGAGTTTGGCAAAAGGTGCAGTAGTAGTAATATATCTGTTTATATTCCGCCGCTTTCAATGTGCATGGACAATGCTGCAATGGTAGCCTGCCTTGGCTATTATGAATATCTAAAGGGGAATTTCAGCAGCCTTGATGTTGATGTTTATTCAAGGACAGATTTTTAAAAATATTTAAGATGAGAGCAGCAAGACCTACCGGTGCAGAAAAGATTCTTTTTACAGTAGAAAAATTTTTTTTTAATTAATCTTGATTTTTTGTATTTCATGTATTATTATTTTTAAAAGTTGGCAGTCTAGTAGTTAGAGTGCTAACTTATTATTATGATTACGCACAAATGTGTAAGTATTCTTAAAAAGGAGGTAAAAAATGGGATACAGACCACTTGGTGACAGGTTAATAGTTAAACCAAGAAAGAGCGAAGAAAAAACCAAAAGCGGAATAGTTCTTCCGGATTCTGCTAAGGAGAAGCCACAGGAAGGAAAGGTAATTTCTGTAGGTAAAGGGGCCAAAGATGACAAGGGAAACATAGTCCCTATGGAAGTAAAAAAAGGGGATACAGTTTTGTATTCGAAGTACTCAGGGACGGAAGTAAAAATTGATGGCGATGAACATTTAATAATAAAGGAAAGCGATGTTCTCGCAATTGTAGAGTAAAAAAATTTTTAAAAAGGAGGATTGATAATAATGGCAAAAGAGCTTAAGTATGACGAAACTTCAAGAAGGGCTCTTGAAAGAGGCGTTAATATAATTGCAGATGCAGTTAAGATAACGATAGGGCCCAAAGGCAGAAATGTTGTTCTGGAGAAGAAATATGGTGCTCCTACCATTACAAACGATGGAGTAACCATAGCAAGAGAAATAGACGTAGAAGATGTATTTGAAAATACTGGTGTGCAGCTTTTAAAAGAGGTTGCTACAAAAACTAATGACGTGGCTGGCGATGGCACAACTACAGCTACTATTCTGGCACAGGCTATGGTCAG
>JAUVXY010000063.1 GCA_030603375.1 Actinomycetes bacterium
TTATCCTCATATACTTTTACATAGCGGTGTTTTCTTTTAGGAATTGGAAGATAGCATTTCTTCCAATCCTCTTCAGGTATCCTCCTTGTGCTGTCAATGATATTTTTACCCCTTCTTCTTAAGGTAATAAACCTTACACCGGCTCCGTCAAGTTCATAGAGCATATCGTATCGGGTAAGCTTGGAGTCAAAGACACGTGTCTGGCAGGCAATGCCTTTTATATCAAACCACCAGTCAACAAATTTTTTTATCTCTTCAGAAGATTCTTTTCTTTTGATATCAGAATTGGCATACAGAAGCAGATCGCTCCCTCCGTCCTGGGCAAAGAATGTATTGGCGCCTTTAAGCGTCTTGCCTCTGGCTCCGCACCATACCTTTTCCATCTCCGACTTGTCCCCAAAATGAGGTATGGAATGAAAATCCAGGTTAATGGTATCTCCTTTGTATAGGTCAGGATATATATGCGAAAAGTTTCCGGTAATCTTTTTTTGAAACTTCATAAGTGCAGAAGCTTCTGTCCTGCAGGAATAGGAACATATATAGCCGGGCCTTGGAAGGACGTTTAGTCCGGCAAAGATTCCAAAACCTAAATCAGTATCGTATTGGCTGATATGGCTTAGTCTTTCATTGCCGATCAGTTTTAGAAGCAGCATGGAAAGGGATGCCTGCACTTTTCCGATACTACTTGACTCGGGCAGATCGCACCTGCTTACAATATCAAGTATTTTGCTTTCCAGTATATAGGGCAGAAACAAATACGCGCCCGCTACCTGGCACTCTATGCGAAATGGGGCAAGCTCGCTTATATTAAGATCGGCAGATCTCTGTGGCAGCAGCATGCCTTTTTTAGAGATGCCCCTTTCCTTATCTGTCCTGCGGTAAAGTCTGGCAAATCCTGCATCACGGAGTATCCTTTCCACAGTTCTGGTGCCTGGCGGGCTATCTGATTTTTTTAGCTCTTCTGCGATCTCTTTTGCGCTGAGTCTTTTTTTTCTTCGCAGATCAATTATTTCTTTAACTGCCTGCTTTGAGCTGCGGCGCCCTTTGGGGCCAGTTTTTACATCTGGAAATAATTGATGTTTTCCATTAAGTAGCCGATTAATGATTGTATCAAGCGACCGGGGGCTGTAATCAAAACGTGCTGCAATTTCATCTATCGTGCCTTCTTTGAAGGCAACTGCTCTTATCGCCTCGTACTGCCTTTGTCTGGGCTTTAGATCTTTTGTGAAATAATCTTTTAATATCATAACTAAATTATGTCGTTTATAATACTGATTATACACTGGTATTACTATTATTGTCAAGCAATATCTGCTATTTATTTGATGTTTATAGTGATATTTTTGCAATTTTGAGATATTATTTACAACGGACAATATTTATATATGCGTCAGTATTTATATTTAACCGTCATAATTTTGTTATAGTTGTTGCTTATAACTATGATAATGGCCAGTTATAGCTGAATATCTGCTATAATGGGGCGTAGTTAGCTGGTGGCGGTTAAGTAGCTGTGGAAATCGGTGTCTGATAAAATTACCCCTCACATTACCTATTTACTATTCATCATGCCTTCTCTGTATAAACAATCTTCTAGGACCCTATATTCGGATTACCGTATCCAAGCTCTTTTAATCTGTATATTATTTTTTCTTCATCAATTGGATATCTGCCATATTCATGGACAGTTTTATACATCTTTAATGCATTTTCAGGTGGAACCAGATCATGTACTTCACTTGATGACCCAATACAAATACCTCCATCTGGTCCAATTTTTAGAATTAGCTCAAGAGTTTCCTTTTCTACATCTGCGATGCTGCCATAGGGAAGAGTCCTGGCACAACAAATATTTCCAAACAAGAGTTTGTTTGGATACATCTTACGGATTTTAAAAATGTCATTACAGCCATTTCTTTCTATTGGGTTAAACCCATCAGCACCTAGTTCATTAAAAATTAATGGTAGTAAATTTTCCATCTTACCATCTGAATGATATAAAAATTTAAACCCATTTTCTTTGATTGGCTTCATTATTTTTTTCCAAAGGTAAAGAACTTTGCTTCTAAGCCAATCTGGGTTAAATATTGGACCAGTGCTCCCAGCGATGTCTTCGCCCATAAAAAGCAAAGGTGCAGAAGGATTTTCTGTAAATATTTCTGCTATTATTTCTGAAAACTTACACGTTACTTTCATTAGTTCGTCTACTAATTCAGGAGCACTATATATTGCATCACAAAATAAACTCATATCACAATACGTATATGCATCAGTTACAGGACCTTCAACAGCACCTATAAAGACCACGTTGTATTGGTCGTAAACTTCTTTAATCTTTTTTATTATAGGTTTATACCATTCTTCAACTTCATTTCTTTTTGGCATTTTAGGCATATTCTTTTCAAGGCCCTTAAGATTATTAAATGGCCTTTTGGATACCCAGGCAGTATTACCGCTCTGAGAAACACCCCATCCGTTTTTATCCACCCCAAAAAAACGAATCCAGTTTTCAATTTTTGCTCCCATCCAATGTTTTTTTGGGTCATAGACAAATCTTGTAACATCCAGACCAATATTTTTCGCCATCCTGGCATTCCTCTCAACAAGATCTCCTTCTCCCCCATAACTAGTAAACAGATTCTCATTATCCACAAAGTCATATGTAATGATTTGATCAGGATACTCAAAATTTATTGTTTTTATAAACCTTTCATAATTCGTCATGTCAACACCGATCCTAAAGATAAATCATTTCTCTCTTCTCAAGAATGAGTAAGCTGAAAGAGAAATAATAATAATTAACCCATACACCAGTTGGGTCCAGAATCCAGTCATGCCCATAGCGATAATTCCTGCTTCAAGACATCCTACAATGATAACTCCAATACATGTGCCAAAAAGAGTACCCACCCCACCTACAACAGAAGTACCTCCTACAAAAACTGCTGCTATTGCTTTCATAAGATAGCCTGATCCAAGAGTCGGCCAGAAATATGTCACCTCAAGACTGGCAAGTACCCCAGCAAATGCTGCAAAAACCCCCATTTGCATAAATACAAACAGCTTTACTCTATTAACATTTATACCCATCATTCTTGCACTATTTATATTATCCCCCAAATGGTATACGTGAGATCCAAATTTGTGACGATTCAGCAAAACCCATAAAAAAATAGCAATCACAATGAACCATACTACTTGCATTGGAATCTTTTTCCATGGAAGCCTTCCTACCAAAGCTTGGAATAGAAATGTATTCCTGGTACTAACAAGTGGAATTCCCCTTCCGCTACATAAAACCATTATTACGCCTCTCCACAAATACATAGTTCCTATAGTAGCTACGAGAGAGGGGATGCGAACTTTTGTTACTAAGAAACCATTAAGAGCACCTATTATTAATCCAGTAATAAGACAAGCAACAATAGCAATATAAATATTTTTAGTTGCCAGGAATACATACGAGAATACCAATCCACCCATGCCCATTGCCGAGGGAAAAGAAAGATCAATCTCTCCGGTAACAATCACAAGAGTTAGCGCTAGTGCTGGGATAGCCGTAAAAGGTATTGTTGACATAAAGGCATAGTAAATATCATAAGAAAGGAAAACGCCTGGGCGCCCAATAATAAATATACTAAATAATACCACTAATACTCCAGAAACACTGAGCTGAATTCTGTAACGCCGGGCACTATTTATCCATGATGAATTCATTAAATTATTGCTCTTCAGCATTTTACCTTGCCTCAATTTATTTAACATAATCTTTTTTTTCCTTTCAATAAAGTTACTCGGCCTCTAGTCTTTCAATTTATTTTCACATCTACTAACTCTTTTTACTTAAGTGCCCCGTAGTTGCAATTCTATACATCTCTTCAACAAGACCGTCTAATGATATTTCTTCCTTCTTAAATTCCCCAACAATTTTTCCACGATCTAAAATCACAAATCGATCTGAGACAGGGTATAGTTGGTAGATAGAATGACTAATCATTATAGCTGATCTACCATTCTCCTTTATCTTCTTTATAAAATCCAACACCTTTTTTGTCTCAGATAGGGATAATGCAGTGGTCGGCTCATCCAATATAATAAGCTCTGCATTGAAGTATAGCGCTCGAGCTATGGCTACGCCTTGTTGTTCTCCACCTGACATCGTATTGACAAACGAATCAGGCGTAATTGCTTTGGATGTAAATCCAATATAATCTTTCATTATCCTGTCAGTTTCTTCTTTGGCTTTTTTTATTTTGAGAAATCCAAAACGGTTAGACAATTCCCGACCCATAAAAATATTACTCCATACGGTCTGTTTTTCTCCCAATGCCTTTTCCTGGTAAACAGTTTCCACTCCACATTTTCGTGCTTTTTCTACTGACCAATTCTTTACTTCTTCTCCTTTGAAGCATATTTTGCCTTTATCTGCTCTATGAACTCCCATTATTACTTTAATCATGGTTGACTTGCCGGCTCCATTATCACCAATCAAGCCAACCACTTCATTACTCCCTACCTCAAAATTTATATCTTCTAGAGCACTAACTCCTCCAAAATGTTTGTAGATGCCTACCAACTGAATTAGTGAAGAGAGCTTTTTGTCCTCCATCTTACTCCTTTTCTACCTTACGCCTGCCTCAGCTAATGGTGCAATGGCTTCGATATTTTCCTTTGTTATAAATCCTGCTCCAGTATCTATATTCAATCCTGAGAACAAATATTTCTTTGCAAGACAAATCTGAAGAACCCCTAAATATGCCTGCAACCATGGTTGCTGGTCAGCTACGACTTGTACGTATCCATTCCTGATGGCTTCTGCTGTAGCTGATGAAAGATCAAACCCTGCAAATATTATGTCCCCTGGTTCTTTACCCGCTGCCTCAATATAATTTTGAGCAGTTGCAGTAAGTCCGCCATGATCAGTTATTATTAAATCTACATCAGGGTGAGACGCAATATATGCAACAGCAGTTGGTACACCTGCTGGAGGATCTGCATTTGTTTCTGGTGATATATCTAAATAATCAACAGTTACTCCCTTTTCTTCTAAAGCATCTATGCAACCCTTTGTTCGCAGACCACGTTCTGGCTCCCCAAGAAGCCCCCAGACCATTGCCCTATCTCCATCTCCAAGTCCATAATCTACTGCTACTTTATTGCCTAATGAATAACCTGCAGTATAATTTGATGCACCAGCATAACCAAAGCCATCAGCAACATATTTTGCTCGTGCCTTAGGAAGGTCAACACATATAGTAGTCACTATAATTCCTTTTGATATAGCCTCATCAACTAATGGCCCAAATCCTTCATCTCCTGGCTGCCCTATTAGAACAGCGCCGTCGGGTTTAGATGCAATAGTTTGTTTAAAATTTTCTACCTCTTTCCCAGGATCCCAATCTGACCATACAGCTTCAACCTTACATCCCAAGTCTCCTGCAGCTGCCATTGCCCCATTATATAATACACCGGCAAACGGACAACCTTCTGGTCCACCAAAATCAAACCTTATTGTAATTCCTGAAAAATGTTTTTCGCCTTCTACTTCCTTTTCAACTATCTCTGTCTCTACAACTGTTTCAGTAACTATTTTTTCTACGACCTCAGGAGCTGCTGCCTTACAGCCAGGCACCACAATCATAGCAAAAGCAAATACTGCTGCCAGTCCGAGAATCAAACCTACTTTTAACTTTCTCATCATACCCTCCTTCTTTTTTAACTAAATTTTTAAATAGCCTTTAAGGTTTTTTTATCTAATAAAATTACCTCCTTTCCTATACACAATGTTCTTAAAAAGATTATGTAGACTTAAGTTTTAACATACATTAATTAATGATCTTTATTTGTTTGTCCGTTTTGTAATGTACTGCTGATAATCTGGAGTTTAGAAAATTTATTTATATATTTGTTTAGTTTGATATAAAATAAGCACTTGCGCAACTGCTTACTTATAAATACAATCTTAAAGAAACTATCTATCTTTGTCAATTTTTTTTTAAATTATGTTTTAGCCTTAGAGGTGCTTCCCCTAACAATAAGCTTCGTCTTAAGAATTACTGTTTGTCTTGGCAAATCTTTTTCTTTAATCCTCTTTAACAGAAACTCCATTGCAGTTTTGCCAATCCTGTACCTTTCAATTTCTATAGTCGTTAACATTGGCGAAACTATCTTGGTTAACGCTATATTGTCCAGGCCTATAACTGATACATCTTCAGGAACTTTAATACCAGCCAGTCTGAGTCCTTTCATAACACCGATAGCCGTGAGGTCATTTGAGCAAATCACTGCTGTCGGCAATTCTTTTTCTTTTAAAATTTTTCTAACAGCCTTTAAGCCGCCATCCATTTTGTGATTTCCATCTATAACTTTATATTTTAGGCCAAGCCCGTTAAATTTTTCTATCGCCCCTATAAAATTATTTATTCTTATCTTTGCTGTTTTTAAAGTTTTGGGACCACTTACAAAATATATCTTCCTGTGCCCAAGCGAGACCATGCACTCTACAGCTTCTGTAATTCCGGGTTTGTAATCAATGCATATGTTGTCTACTTTTACATTTCTTCTGCCCCAATTTACAAGCACAATTGGTACTTTTGAATTAATCATCTCCCCTAACAGTAAGTTATCTGCCTGGCTTGAAGTAATAATTATTCCATCTATTTTTTTTCTTATCAAAGCCCCTATGGATTTTAGGCCTTTTTCAATATCATAATCCGTATTGCATAAAAAAACATTATAATCATTTTTTACAGCCAGTTCCTCAACACCCTGTATAAGTTCTGGATAAAATGGATTTTTAATATCTGAGATAACCAACCCGATAGTATGTGTCTTCCCGGTAGCAAGCCCGCGTGCCAGCAGGTTAGGCTGATAGCTAAGCTTTTTCATAGCATCTTTTACTCTCTTCTTTGTTTCTGGAAGAACAAATCTTGTTTCATTAATTACATGAGAAACAGTTGTAGAAGATACTTTTGCAAGTTTTGCTATGTCATTATAGTTAGCCATACCTAATTCCTGTTACATTCCTATTCTTTTTTAATTGAAATATAAGCGCTTGCGCAAGTAATTGTATCAAACTCTTTATATAAAATAAATACTATTTTTACATAGGTACAATCAAGAGGCAGCAGTCATCTAAATGCCTGCTGAGTCAGTATCTCATGCCGCACCAAACCAATCAGCCAAATTTCTATTATATTTTATCTTCAAAAACGCTTTTTGCTTTTTTCTCTATCCAGCCAAGATCAGTATCCTTTGGAGCCACTCCTGTTTCTACTGCAGCTTTTGCAATACTTATTGCCACTGCAGGAAGAACTCTTCTGTCAAATGGCTTTGGAATGATACAGTCTTCGCTCAATTCATCAGCCACTACAGATGCAAGCGCCTCAGCAGATGCTACCTTCATCTCCATATTTATCTCTTTTGCCTTAGCGTCCAGCGCTCCTCTAAATATTGCCGGAAATCCAAGCACATTGTTTACCTGATTTGGATAATCAGACCTTCCCGTAGCCATAATTTTTACTCCACACTTTTTAGCTACGTCTGGCTTAATTTCCGGCTCAGGATTTGCCATTGCAAATATAATCGGGTTTTTTTTCATCTCGGCAACCATATCAGGCTTTAGAACATCTGCAGCTGATACTCCAATAAATACATCTGACCCTTTGGCTGCATCCTGCAAAGCTCCTTTTATTTTTTCCGGGTTTGTTAGTATTGCAAGTTCTGCCTTCGCAGGGTTAAGGTGCTCTCTTCCGGGATAAATTATACCCTTGCTGTCGCAAACAATAATATTGGCTGCACCTACATATCTTAGAAGCTTTGTAATAGCTGTCCCTGCTGCCCCTGCACCATTTATAACTATTTTTATACTTTCCATCTGCCTGCCAGACAGCTTTAAAGCATTAATAAGGCCAGCAAGCACAACAATTGCTGTTCCATGCTGGTCATCATGAAATATTAGCATATTTGTCTCTGCCTTCAGCCTGTCCTCTATCTCAAAACAGCGCGGCGCTGAGATATCTTCTAAATTTAGACCCGCAAATGAAGGCTCCAGAAGTTTTACTGCATTCACTATAGTGTCACTATCCTGGTTATCTAAGCATATCGGAAAAGCAGATAC
>JAUVXY010000010.1 GCA_030603375.1 Actinomycetes bacterium
AGGAAGAAAATATTTGGAAATGGACTGTTTAAAAAATCATAAGCTTCCAGGATCTAAGACAGAAGATAAGGTCCTTGTAGCATTAATATAGATTGAATGGAGAAGTGATGGATGAAAGTACAGAAAAAAACTTGCATAACCAAGGCAAAATAGTTGATTTGCTGCTTTTAATTGTATTTGATAATTTATCTTTATTATGTTTTACTATTATAAAAATTTAAGCATTGAAAATTTTTTGACAAATTTATTCTTAGGCTAACAATGGATGTTTATAAACAGATCATATCAAGAAGATCCATTAGAAAATTTAAGCAGGAAGAAATAAAGCCAGACTTGCTTGACAAGTTTGTAAATGCAGCAAGGCTTGCTCCTTCTGCATCCAACCGGCAACCACTTGAATATCTTGTAGTAACCAAAAAGGAACTAAGAGAGCAAATATTTGCCAATGTAGCCTGGGCAGGGTATATAGAACCTGAAGGCAATCCCAAGGCTGGTGAAGAGCCGGTTGCATATATCCTGGTGCTTTTAAATAAAAAAATAACCCCCAATGCTGATAGAGACATAGGGGCAAGTTGCCAAAATATCACACTTGCTGCATTGGAGGAGGGCATTGGATGTTGCTGGATAGGAAGCTTTAACAGGGGAGCCATTAATAAAATATTTGATTTTCCTGAGAATTATTCATTAGAATTGATTCTGGCTCTGGGTTATCCAGCAGAAAATCCCAGATACCTAGATGTTGATAAGGATTCTTCTATAAAATATTATAAAGATTCCTCTGGTACCTTACATGTACCTAAGCGAAAGCTTGAACAAATTATTCATTACAATATTTTCAAATAGTTAAGAAATGAAATTATATATTCCGGAATATGGTTTTGGCTTTTAGTATATTTTTGGCTGAAAGGTAATTTAGCTATGATAAATGCAAAAGCTGTATTAGAAGAATTTAAATCAAGTTTTGGTGCAATATATAGTGCCTATCCATCATCAATAGTTACCGATAATAAAAGCTGGTTCTTTCTGGCAAAAGATGATAACAAAAAGTATTTATTTATTATCCAAAGTGGCGAATCATCAGGGCTATCGGAGGAATTTGAAGCTAAGAATATTGGAACCATAAAAATAGGCGGCAGTGATTTTATTACAGTAAAAGCCGGTCTAAGTTCAAAAAATCTTAAGCTGCTGCAACAGATTTTTCCCTATCTAAAACCGAGCTTTTGCGGCCTAAAACCATCCTTTGGAACCGGAGACAGGCTGGGAATTATAACTCCGGCCCATATAAGCTCTTTTGGCAGCAGGAAAATTTTCCCCTACCTAGGCCAGCAGTCAGTAAGAGAGCTGGACAAGACAGGGCGCACTTGGCAGGAGGTGATCAGCGATACTCTCTGGGGCGTATTTGAGGCCGGTTACAAAAACCGGTTTGGTGCAGACGCGGACCATGTCAAAAAAATAGAGGATCTGGATGCTGCCATTAAACATGGTTTTACCATGTTTACCATTGATCCTTCAGATTTCATATTAACCGGAGCCGACAGTCAGGATAAAGACAGAATAAGCAAAAGATATGATTCTATTCCTGAAAAAAAAGAGATTGAAAAGCTATATCTGGGTAAAAAAATCACTATTGGTAAAAAAGTGCTGGAATTTGATTTGGATTCATTAAAGTTTGTGGCAGCTTCCTATTTTGATGCCATCAAACATGTGGTGAAGTGTTATAAATTCATAGAACAGAACAAGAAAGATAATTTTGACTTTGAAGTTTCCATGGATGAAATAGATAGTGCTATACCACCCCTGGCGCATATATTTATAGCCGGCGAGCTTCAAAGAAACCAAGTAAATTTCCATAATATGGCACTGCGCTATCCGGGAAGGTGGGAAAAAGCGGTAGATTACATCGGAGATATAGACCAATTCAGACAAGAGCTAAAAATGCATGCCGGAATCGCAAAAAAATTTGGGCCATACAAGCTATCTCTTCATTCCGGAAGTGAGAAATTTTCCGTATATAAGATATTTTCTGAGGAAAGCGATGGTCTTTTTCACATAAAAACCTCCGGCACCAGCTGGCTGGAGTCATTGAGGACCATAGCTGTGAAAGAACCGGATCTTTTTAAAAATATTTATGGTTTCGCTCTCAAAAGTTATGAACAAGAGAAGAAATCTTATCACATATCTACTGAGCTCTCATCGATTCCCGATATAGGTAAATTTAGGGAGGATAAGTTCGACCATATACTTGATTTAAAAGAATGCCGGCAAATACTGCATGTAACATTTGGGGCAATACTAACTGCAGTAAAAAATGGCAATCATATTTTCAGGGACAGTGTTTATAAGACATTACTTGCAAACGAGACGCTTCATTGCAAGTACATAACTGAAAACATAGACAGGCATCTTGATCTGCTTGATATTTAAAACATATTGGATTGAATATAATTTTTAATATTATTTGAGGGGATTTATAAGAATGGCAAACCTAAAGATTTTTAGTTTAAAAGGCAAAACAGCGGTGGTTATAGGCGGAACAGGGATACTGGGTTCTGCGATTGCTGTAGGACTCGCGGGAGCGGGAGCTAAAATAGCAATATGTGGAAGATCCAGCTATAAAGAAAAAGCAGAATCACTGGCAGGCAGGGGTCTGGATGTAAAAGGTTATTATATTGATGTGATGGATAAGGATAAGATTGGTTATTGTAAAGACAGCATAATAGCTGATTTTAAAAGGATTGACATACTGCTAAATGCAGCAGGGGGGAACTTAAAGGAGGCTACAACCTCAAAAGAGCTCTCTTTCTTTGATCTGCCTCTTGATGCCATGGAAAAGGTAATAGCACTGAATCTATTTGGCGGTGCCATACTTCCAGCTCAGGTATTTGGCAGGGAAATGGCAAAAAACAGCAGCGGAGGCTCAATTATTAATATTTCTTCAATGAATGCTTTTAGACCTCTTACAAGAATTCCAGGTTATTCCGCCGCAAAGGCAGCAGTCTCAAACTTTACTCAGTGGCTCGCAGTACATTTTGCACAGGAATACAATAAAAACTTAAGAGTTAATGTAATAGCTCCGGGCTTCTTTCTAACCAGCCAGAATCATTATCTGTTGTTTGACAAGGATGAAAATCTTACAGAAAGAGGCAGGTCAATAATAGCCCATACTCCTATGGCAGAGTTTGGAAAGCCCGAAGATCTTGTGGGGGTATGCATATGGCTTGCTTCAGAAGCTTCCAGATTTGTTACCGGTATAGTTATACCAATAGATGGTGGTTTTGGCGCATATTCAGGTGTATGACTGTCTGTTTTTAAATGATTTTTAAATAGTTTTTTAAACTGAAAGGAATATAAATGGAAAAACAAGATATTGGTCTGATTGGTCTTGCAGTAATGGGACAGAACCTTGTCCTTAATATCGAATCAAAAGGTTATTCGGTTGCGGTATACAACAGGACAGAAAGCCGTACAAAAGATTTTATTGAAGGTAGGGCAAAAGGCAAAAACATAGAAGCCGCATATTCTTTAAAAGAATTTGTGAGCCTGCTTAAAAAGCCAAGAAAAATCATGCTTATGGTAAAGGCTGGCAGTCCTGTAGGTGATACCATTGAAGACCTCCGCCCCCTGCTTGAGCCGGGAGACCTTGTAATAGACGGGGGCAATTCATTCTATAAAGATACCATCAGAAGAGAGGAGTATCTATCGGGGAAAAATATCCTGTACATAGGCACCGGCGTTTCCGGCGGAGAGGAAGGGGCTCTGCTGGGTTCCGCCATCATGCCCGGGGGCAAAAAGCAGGCATATGATATGGTAGAGAAGATATTCTCAGATATTGCTGCCAAAGCAGAAGACGGAGCTCCCTGCATATCATATATAGGCCCGGACGGGGCAGGGCACTTTGTAAAGATGGTCCACAACGGGATTGAATACGGTGATATGCAGCTGATAGGGGAATGTGTCTGGGCCCTAAAGGAAGTACTGGGTTACAGCGCAGAACAAATTGCAGACATAATGGCAGACTGGAACAGGCCCTCTGACATATTATGTTCATATCTTATACAGATAACAGGTCAGGGAATGAGGGAGGTCGAAAAAGAATCCGGAAGCTACCTTGTAGACAGGACCGCTGATATTACCAGGATGAAGGGAACCGGCACCTGGACTGTTGCAAGCGCACTTGAGCTTCTTGTTCCAATACCCACCATAGCAGCAGCAGTATTTTCCAGGGAAATGAGCCAGGATAAGGATTTGCGGCTTGCTATTTCAAAAATACTGAAGCCGGTTCAGGCCGCAGACAACCTAGACCCCCAGGAATTTATTAGCATTGCCCATGATGCCCTCTATATTGCCAAAATATCATCTTATGCACAGGGTTTTGCCCTTATGGAGGCAGCATCCTCCAAATATGGCTGGAATCTTGATATGGGGCGTATCGCCCAGGGATGGAGAGCAGGGTGCATAATACGGGCCCAGTTTCTGTCTAATATTACCCAAGAGTACAAATCCAATCCAAAACTAACTAATCTAATGGCAGCACCTTCTTTTTCCACCTTTATAAACCAGAAACTTTTAAGCCTTTTCAGGTTTACTGAAGCTGCCCGAAAGGCTGGGGTGCCCACTCTTGCCATGAGCTGTGCTTACGATTACATACTGCAGATATCCTCTCCGGTTATGGTATCAGCCCAGGTGGCTGCCCAGCAGAGAGACTACTTCGGCGCTCATGGCTACTTTAAGCTTAAAAAAGACAGCCCGGAAATAGAGCTAAAACCTGACGGAAGCTATCAGGAATATCATACCGAATGGATGGAAGACGGGCGTCCGGAAAAAAAGTTATAGAAAAACATTGATTCAGGGAGGGCGATATGAGAATCGAGCTAAAGAAAGACTATAAATACAGCCTGGTTGTGCCCACCAGCATAGGGGTGCGCATAACCCCGGCCGGCCGGCAGCCGGTTAATTGCAGTTCAATTTTTACCATGCAGACTACCAGCGCCGAGACCAATGTAGCCAGCGTGTCTTCTTACCTGGGTCTGCCGGTAAAGGTGCTTACCGTATTTGTAAAAGACAGCCCCATTGCAAAAATGATAAAAAGCAATCTCTTGTCTAGGAACATGACCTATGAAGGAAAGGACGTACCCCAGAGAGGGCCATGGGGTTACCGGCACCAGTTCAACATCGCTGACAGCGGTTATGGCCCCCGCGGCCCCCGGGTACAAAATGACCGTGCCGGAGAAGTAGGCAGGATACTGGATGCAGGGGACTTCGATCTGGATAGAATTTTTAATGATGAAGGAGTACAGGTACTGCATCTCTCAGGCCTTATTGCTGCCCTATCTCCTCAAACCGGCAGGTTTTGTATTGAGCTGGCACAAGCGGCAAAAAAAAGCGGAACAAGGATTAGCTTTGACTTAAACTACCGTGCTTCATTCTGGAAAAACCGCGAAGGGGAACTGGGAAAAATTTTTTCAGATATAGTAGAGCTTGCCGATTTTCTGGTAGGCAATGAGGAAGATTTCCAGCTCTGTTTGTCCATAAAAGGCCCTGAAGCGGGTGGGAAGGATTTAGCCTCAAAGATTTCCAGTTTCAAGGAAATGATAATGAATGTAAAGGAAAAATTTCCCAATGCATCAGTTTTTGCCACCACCTTAAGGGATGTGGTCAGTGCAAATTGCCACCTGTGGGGTGCAATAATGCTTGAGGGAGAAAACTGGCATGTAATAGAACCCCGCAAGATCGAAGTTATTGACCGCATCGGTGGAGGAGACGGATTCGTGGGTGGAATGCTCTACGGTATCCTAAGGGGATGGGAACCAGAAAAGTGGATACAATTTGGCTGGGCATCCGGTGCATTTGTGGCAACCCTTTTAACCGATTATGCAACCCCGGCGGATGAAGATCAGATATGGGACATCTGGAGAGGAAATGCAAGGGTAAGACGGTAAAGGCATAAATTTCTATGAGATTGATAGAAGATATAAATGGCATAGACAAAGGTAAGTTTTATAGCTTTACAGCCTCTGTTTTAGAAGGTATAAATCCCGGCAATAAGGTGCTTGTAATTATTTCTGATTATACAAGAGTTGATTTTACAGATAGAATTGGTCCTCTTATGGTAGATATATTTAAAAAAAAGGGTGTTACAAAATTAGATTTTCTAAATGCCGGCGGAACGCACAGAGGGATGGAAGAGAGCGAATTTTTCTTAAAACTCGGCCTGAAGGAAAAAGGCAGAAGCATATCTTTTTTTAATCACATGTTTGGCCAGCCCGGAAATCTTGCCGGCATAGGGAGCATCTCTTCGGAACTGGTTAAAGAAAAAACCAATAACCAGCTAAATAAACCGATACCGGTAACCGTAAATAAATTAATACTTTCTAATTACAGCACTATTATTGCCATCTCCGGTACCGTACCTCATGAGGCAAGCGGTTATTCGGGAGGCCTTAAGATTTTCTTTCCAGGTGTATCAGGACCGGAGGTAATTGACTTATTCCACTGGGCAGCTGTTCTGGTGGGAATACCGGATATTATAGGCACTGTGGACAATAATGCCAGGGATATAATAAATGAGGGTTCAAAACTGATATTTGATAATCTAAAATGTAATGCATTTACTTTTAACATGGTGAATACCGAGACGGATGGCGGCGTAATCCCCAACGGGTTATATGTTGACAAAGGATATGAGGGCTTTATAAAAGCATATAGGGCTGCTGCTGCTTTAAGCTCCAAGGTCTACATAAAATATATTGACCAGCCAATAGAACAGGCGGTACAGGTAATACCTGAACATTTTGACGAAATCTGGACGGCAGCAAAGGGTTCATACAAGCTCCAGAAGCCGGGTGTAATGGCTAAAGGAGGAGAAATAATACTCTATGCACCCCATATAAACTGTTTTCATTCCAATAAAAAAATAGATGAAGAAATTAAAGAAGTCGGATACCACTGCAAAGACAGAATCTGCAGCATACTGGGAGCCGGAAAAAAGATTAGCAGAAACAGTGCCTCCCATCTCATAAATGCTGCTGGGTCTGGTATCTTTGACCCAAAAACCGGAAAAGAAGAGCTAAACTTTAAGCTTACCCTTGCCTCCGGGATACCTGAGGAGGTTTGTAAATCGGTTGGGTTAAATTACCGGGATCCCAGGACTATAAAAAAGTCTGACTTCCTGGGCCCGGGGAAACTCTGGATAGAGGAAGGCGGAAAGTACCTTTATACGCTGGATAAAAGGAAGAAAGATTAAACCTTAAGTTGATACCAAATTATCCGTGCTTGGCAACTCACGAAAAAATGTGTTAGAATTTATTAATTCGTTAAGGAAAAGAACTTTCTAGTAAGAGATAAACGGAGACCAGACCAGCGAAGATTGTTTTGATATATTTGGCTTTATCGTAAAAAAAATTAGTTTTTAAAACTATAAAGTGAGATTTATGATTATAAATTTCTAAGTATTTTTAAAATCAAAAAGATAGGAAGGTGTTATTTATCATGAACAAGGAATTTGCTTTTTTTAAAGATACCGTAGTGGAAATTCTTGAAAAGATAGCAAATGAAGAACAAAATATTAAAAAAGCTGCCGATATAATGGCCAAAAGTATAGCACAGGATAAGATAATACATGTAATTGGTACCGGAGGCCATTCCAATATGGGAGCTGAAGAAATGTTTTGGAGGGCAGGGGGCCTTATACCCATTAATGCAATACTAGACCCGGGCATAAATTTAGTCCACGGGGCAAGAAGAACAACCATACTTGAGAGGACGCCTGGTTATGGTATAAAGGTAATGGATGCATATAATGTAGGTAAAACCCCTGATGAAACAATAGTCATTATAAATGCCTGCGGGATTAATACCATGACCATAGATGTTGCGCTGGAAGCAAAAAAAAGGAAGATGAATACCATAGGCATTACTTCTACTTCTTTTGCCACTCAGGTCCCGGCAGGTCATCCATCCAGACACCCCAGCAATAAAAATTTACATGGTTTAGTCGATGTTTTTATAGATAATCATCAGCCTATAGGGGATGCAGTTATAGAACTGGAAGGGGCTGAGCAGAAAGTTGCTCCTGTTTCTACCATTTGTAATTCATTTGCAATACAGCTTTTGGTGATAGAGACAGTAAAAAAGATATTAGAGTTGGGCAAAAAGTCCTTAATTTGGAGAAGTGCCAATATGCCGGGTGGAGACGAAGCTAACCGAAAATATTTTGAAGAATATTCTAAGAGAATAAAACATCTATTATAAAAAAAATTTATTAAAGGTGAATTATTATGACAAAGAGGCTTTCAAGAAACAGCAAGCTTGGTTATCTGTTCGATTACAATAAAGAACCGGTACTTACAGTAGAGCAAGGAGAAAGTTTTATAGTTGAAACTGAAGACAACCTTGCCGGGCTTATCAAATCGGATAAAAACCCGCTGGTCGAAAACCTTAAGCAGCTTACCAAATACGACCCTCCCAAATTTAATCCTGTCCAGGGGCCCATATATATTAAGGGAGCGGCTAAGGGCGACCTTTTAGAAGTCAGCATTGAAAAAATAATTCCAGCCGAGACCGGTTTTTCAGCCATAGACCCGGGTGCTGGGCCCCTTTGTGATAACAAAAACTGGCCAGAACTGGGAGAAGCCTATATAAAGATATTAAAAAACATACCCGGACCCAGTGGAACGACAAGGGATGGAAAGGTAATTTATAATAAACATATCTCATGGGATCTGGAACCTATGATCGGTACCATTGGAGTAGCTACAGAATATGAAGTTCACGGCACCTTGAACGGCCAAACGCCCTGTTGCGGGAATTGGGACTGCAAAGATATTAAAGAGGGAAGCAAGCTTTATTTGAATTGCTATCATGATGGAGCGCTGCTCTTCCTGGGGGATGTTCATGCCAGCCAGGGGGATACGGAATGGACCTGTTCTGCCAATGAGGTCAAAGCAGAGGTTTTATTGAGCTGCAGAGTGATAAAGAATAAAAAAATCCCCTATGCCAGAATAGAAAGGGAAGAATCAATTATTCAGGTATTTGCAGATAAGCCTTTGGAGGATGCCGTACATAGGGCTATAATCAACCTTATGAGCTGGATGGTTGAAGAATACGGAGTAAAGCCAAAGGATGCCTATATAATGATTTCCTGCAGCCCTGAATTCAGGGTAAAAATTTACCAGATGGTTAGAAGCCCCAATCTGCCTTATGTGGTAGGGGTTGAGATACCAAAAAAATATCTCAAAAATTAATATACGAATCTCAAGGTATTTGATTATGAAACATGAATGTATATGCCGCATCCCGGGAAGAACCGGGGCATTTAAATTAATATATGAAGATGGGGCCATTAAACTGCTTAAGCCAGTCAAGGCCGATAATATGCCGGATAGTAATTCCAATTGGCTTACTGCGGGATTATTTGATATACAAGTCAACGGGATGATTGGGCATTATCTGTCCTCAGACGATTTAGATACCAATAAAGTATTGGATATCGACAGGGAGCTTGAAAAAAGAGGGATTTTGTTTTGGTGCCCAACTATTTGTTCCCAGGAACCAGGGATAGTAGCCAAAAACTTGGAAATTATAAGCAAGGTAATTGAGCAAAAAACTGCCCGGGGTATTTTTGGTATTCACATGGAAGGACACTATATATCGGATTTGGAAGGGTACAGGGGTGTACATTCCCCAAAATTCATTAGAGACCCGGTTCCTGAGGAATTCGATTACTGGCAAGAGGCTGCTGGAGGAAATATAAGGCTTTTTTCTTTGGCACCTGAAAGAAAGGGCGCTATTAAATTCATAGAAAAACTGCGAAATCAGGGGGTAAAGGTTGGCCTGGTACATCATGCTGCAAAACATGATGTAGTACTGGAAGCAGTGGCTTCGGGAGCGGATCTGGCCTCTCATTTGATTAACGGGTGTACCCCTTTGATACACAGGCAGCATAATGTAATATGGTCTCAACTGTCAATAGATGAAATGTGGGCCAGCTTTATAGGTGACGGGCATCACATTCCCTATTATACTCTGAGGGCTGCAATAAAAGCCAAAGGCATCGATAAATCGATCCTTATTTCAGATTTATTCTATCTTTCCGGGTTGCCGGAAGGAGAATATATTTCAGAATCGAACAAGAAGAAAGTAGTCCTCAAAGACGAAGGTTTGTGGATAAAAGGCGAGGATATGTTATGCGGAGCGGCCAAGACTTTGGACCAGGACGTAGAGTATGTTGTAAAATATTGCAATTTCAGTATCGAAGATGCCCTTATTATGGCTTCCACAAACCCTGCCCGCTATTTCGGCATTGAAGATAAAATGATGATTTATCCAGGCAGGAAAGGACCTTTAGCTATTTTTCTATGGAAGAATGATAGCCTGAAAGGCATAAAAATCTTGAAATGATAACTACTTTATCATTTTTAACTGGATATTATTCTGGAAACTGAATCTTTATCCAAAAACAATCTGGCGTATTCTATTTTCCTCAGAATTGAAGCCGGAAAGGCAGGGCTTATTGGTTCATTCAAGGTTGAATATACAGCATCTGCCTTTCTTTTTTCAGGAACTATGCACAATATCTTCTTTGCTGACAGCAATCCAGGAATGGTTACGGTTATAGCATGGGTAGGCACATCTTTTAATGTTTCAAAATGCCCCTCGTTAATCTGCTGCTGTCGGCTTTTTTCTTCGAGTTTTATTACTTTTACCCAAACCGGGTCTTCGAAATTTGCAACTGATGGTTCATTAAAAGCAAGATGCCCGTTTTCACCAATTCCGGCGCAGCAAACATCTAAGGGGTGGGATTTAATCAAATATTCATAAGCTTTGCAAGCAAGTTCTGCATTTTGAGGATGGCCGGGAACCGGGAAAAAAGAACAAACATTTGCATAATTGAGAAAATTCTTTTTTAAGTAAGCCGAAAAAGCTGCCGGGTGTTCATAAGGCAGATCAAGATATTCATCCATATGAAAAATATTTACTGCCGGCCAGTATATATCTTCTATTTCCCTTAACTTTTTAAGAAAGCTAAGCTGTGAATTTCCTGTTGCCAGCATCACATTAGCTACCTTTTTGCTTTTAATAGCAGCTTTTATGGCATCAGCTGCTTCCATTGCTGCAGCTTCGCCCATCTTTTCATTTGTTTCATATATCTTTATTTCTAGTTGATCGATTTTCATCTCTTTTATTAAGCTATTTTCCATAATAAGAACTCCTTCCAGTAGAAATATTTACATTTTAATCACTTACTTTTGCATACGGTTTCAGGCTTTGGGAGGGTTTAATAAAAATAATCAATAAAAATGTCAGCCTCCCTTGCCAAGTTTTTCTCCAAGGACTTTATATCATTTTACCAGGAATGTTTTATTATTTTAAAGTATTATAATATGTTTTTTACCCTTAAATAAGCGCACAAGTGCTTCCAACAATATCATGAATATTTGCAGCTTGACAATTCATTTTCACCTCTTTAATGACTATCTGATGCCGTTTAAAACCGGGTCAGGAATCAACTCCAATTTTTTCTTTTTAAGGCAAATTAATTTTTAACTGAAATTTCACTATAAGGAATAGCTATTAAAAAATCAACTTAAAATCAGGTCTGTAATATAAATATATAAATCCCTGATAATATGGATATATCAAAAGTAAGAAAAAAGATAAGAGATTTAAGTCTTGAGAGATACAAACTTGAGGGTAAAATGCTTTCTGTACTATCAAGGAAAAAGATGCTATACGGCTCAGTTGTAAAAAAATATAAAGCCTGTGGCAAGGCAGGATGTAAATGCACAAGAGGTGAGCTTCACGGTCCATTTTACTATCTGACCTTTAAGGTTGATAAAAAAACAAAGATGATATTTATAAGAAGATACCTTTGGGAAAGAGCAATTAAACTAAACAATAACTACAAGAATTGGAGAAAATCATGTGCTAATATTTCGAAAATAAACAAAAAAATACTTACCTTATTTGACGAAATTGAAAAAGCAAGTATAGTTAAAATAGATACAATAAATGGCAATAATAGAAAACAGTAAAATATTCTGGAAGTTTCACCAAAGAAATGACAAAAAGGTTGCAAAAGCTGTAAGAGATGGAAATGTTGATACCATAACTGGTACTGGCTGGGGATTTTTAGACAACTTTTTCTACTTTCTCTATAGCATTAGATTCTTTAAAATAATTGATATAAAATCAGCTGGATATAAAAGAATAATGCTACCCCTTGTTATGCTAATAACCACTTACTCAATGAATATTCTACTTGGAATATCATCTATGAACAAAATTCCTGCTCTACTTTTTAGAGAGATTGCACTACTTCGAATGATCGGGTTTACAGCAACACAGATAAAAAATGGAAGCTGCAAGAGAGGTAAAGGTAAATCAATACCTATAAATAAAAATACACTAGGAGCCTGTCCGAGAACAGCTATTATTAGTGTATAAGCTTAAAAACACATAGAAATAATTAAACAAATATGCTATAATAATAAGTAAATATCATAAGAAAATTATTACAGGAGAAACAAGATGCCCCGCCTTTTAAAAAAGATCCAGAAGAGTTCAGAGGAAGAAAGCTGATAGCAGAAAATGTATTCGATCTGCTCCAAAAAGATGATGACTGCTTCATATGTGAAGATATATTCTCCCAGATAGATACAAGGACCCTTGAAGAAAAATATAGTATGATCGGCCAGCATGCCCATCATCCCAAACTGATTATTGCCATACTCATCTATGCCTATAGCTAGGGGATATTCAGCTCAAGAGAGATTGAAAAAAAATGCAAAAGGGATCTTACCTTTATGTATATATCTCATATGAACTGCCCCAACTTCAGGGTGCTTTCAGATTTTAGAAAAGATAATTTGCCGTTCTTTTCAGAAGCCTTTAAAAAAAGCATTGAGATGGCAAAAAATCTGGGAATGCTGTCCCTGGGACATGTTGCCATAGACGGCTCAAAGTTTTCTGCCAATACTTCAAAGCACAAGGCTGCAAGCTACTCTCACCTTAAGACAGGTGAGAAGAAAATAAAACAACAAATCAAAGAGCTCCTAAAAAAGGCAAATGATATAGATGCTGCAGAAGACAAGATATACCATAATGGCAAAGGATATTCTATCCCTGATGATCTATTGATAAAAGAAAAAAGGCTTGAAAAGATCAAAAAGATAAAAAAGGAACTGGAGGACAGGGAGGAAAAAGAAAATCTAGGAAAAGAAATAGATGGTAAGAAGCAGATAAGCTACAGTGATACCGATGCTAAGATAATGAAGAAAGGGAAAGACTATAATTACCCCCAAAAACTGGACAAAAAATGATGTAAGATATAGCTATAGTAAGGGGGTAAGATACAGCTATGAAAAACATAACGAAAAAAAGTTACAGTCCAGTTTTCAAAACAAGGGTAGTAAAAGAAATGCTAAAACAGGAAAAGACGGTAAGCCAGATATACAGCGAGTATAAAATTCATCCAACACAGGCACATAAGTGGAAAAAGAAAGGAATAGAACAAATGCAGGAAGGATTTAAAAATCCATTAAAAAAAGACAGCAGAGCAGCAGAGCAAGAAGAATTGATTTGTGATCTGTATAATAAAATAGGCAAGCTTACTGTAGAACTGGAATGGCTAAAAAAAAAGTTCTAAACTAAGCTGCAGCGAGAAGCTTGAAGCGATAGATCCAGATCATAAAATAGCAATACGCAGGCAGTGCGACCTGCTGGGTTTATCAAGAAGTACATATTACTGGAAGCCTAAAGGTGAGAATGAATACAATATTATGTTAATGAATACAATAGACAAAATTTATACAAAATGCCCCTTTTATGGATATCCAAGGATCACGCATAAATTAAGAAGAGACGGACATAACGTAAATTACAAGAGAATATACAGGCTTATGGCCCTAATGGGCATACAGGGAGTATGTCCCAAAAAGAATCTAAGCTACAACAGCTGCAAGAATAAAAAATATCCATATCTACTGAAGGGGATAAAAATATCGTATCCAAATCAGGTATGGGGAACAGATATTACCTATATCAGGATGAGAAAAGGATTTATGTATTTAGTTGCGATAATGGATTGGTATTCAAGATATATTTTAAGCTGGGTGCTGTCTAATAGCCTATCAGTAGAATTTTGTTTAGAGTCACCAGACAGGGCATTTAAAATAGCAAAGCCAGAGATCAATAATTTAAGACCAGGGAAGTCAGTTTACGGCAGAAGAGTATGTGGAAAAAGTTGAGCTAGCCAATGTAAAAGTAAGTATGGATGGAAGGGGCAGAGTATTTGATAATATATTTACCGAAAGATTATGGAGATCCTTAAAATATGAAGAGGTATATCTCAAAGATTATGAGAGCTGCAAAGATGCGAAAGTATCTATAAATGATTATTTTAGCTTTTACAATAATGAAAGGTTACATTCGGCTTTGGGATATTCTCCTCCAGCAGAGATATATTTTAATAAAGATCGTATTGTTTCTAATATAAAAGTGTAGCTATAGCCTGGTCGATATTTTGTCTTGACAATGGGGGTAACCTTACTACTTGCTCAGGCTAAAAGAAATATTGGAAAGAGAAAAATAAGACTTCTGCTTATTGACAACGGATTTATGGATGAGAAAACACTCTGGATAATAAAATACAAGCTGGGTGTAGATTTTATTGTAAGAATTAGAACAAATATGCACCTGGCATCTGATGTTAGAAGCTTTAGAGACTCACCCTTTGCTTCTATAGGAGAGGACAAAAAAAGAGGTCTTAGGATTTTAGGAGTAGCTTCTCTTACAAACTACGACCAGTATGGAGATGAGGAGCACTACAAAAATAGATACAAGAAAAATTTTAAACCAAACTTAATAAATTGTGTAATGGTAACAGAGTGGAACGGTAGGTCCTACGGCCCAGGACATGAAAAAGTATTTGCCACAAGTCTTGATGTTTCCGGTCCTTTAAAGATTGTTGATAATTATTGTCTTAGAAGTTTAATTGAAAACACACTCTTTAGAGAACTTAAGCAGGGTTGGAATCTAGCCAAGATTCCTATGAAGAAAAAAAATGCGGTAGTCTCACATACTATACTTACTCTTATAATGTATTCACTCAACGCTTGTTTTCAAACTAAACTGGGAAGAGCCCTTACCAACAAAGGTATAAGAAGATTAAGAGATGAAGATATGAGCACAATCCATAAACTAATTGTATTTTCTGGAGAATATTTTGCTATATTTGATGTAGAAGAATATTCAATTATCCTGAGAGCTCCACCTAAAATATTTTTTCGCATAGATCCAAAAGAAGCTAAAAAAAGATTGGGACTTAAAGATTGATTATAATTTTTAACCACTTAATATTTAAGCTACTCCAAAACTTTCCTCTAAAATAATTTCATCAATTAATTTTACAGTAATTTATATTTTGTCCTTAATTTCATCATAGATTTTATAAATTAAAGCTAATTTTCCTAAATTTTCAATTTCCGAATAATTTCTTGTCAATAATTAGATGTTTCTTAAGTTCTTATAGTTAAATTTCAATAATTTTTTGCAGCAATTTAGGATTAAGCACCTAAAACATACCATACAGTGGTAAAATTTAGCAAAAAACACAAGTAGGAGTAATAATTTTTGTTCCTGCTATATTTTTTATTGAAATTATGCTTGTATTATAGTAACATTACAAGCATATGAATAATGATAAAGGAAATATTTCTAAAATTAAGGCTAAAATTGCTTATCTTGCTGCCCAAAGGAGGCATTGCGAGAAATATCTGCTTGCAAGGCATAAGATGATAAATGCATCATTTGTAGAAATGAGGACACTTGCAGGCGGAAGGGTAAGAAAAACTCCTGCGTATTATCTTTCAAGAAAAGTTGGTGGAGTAACTAAACTTACATATGTTAGGAAAGACGATTTAAGTGTAGTAAGAAGAAGATCACTTGCATGGAAATATTACTGCAGCAATCTGGCAAAGTATGTAAAAATATCAAAAGAAATAGAAGAACTCTTTAGAAAGCTTGGGGTACTGTTACTAGATATACCAGACAGGTATAAGTAAATGGATATAGATCTAAAAGCATATAAGCTAAGTAAAAGCAGGGTAGAAACTCTGGTAGGCAGAGACAAAAAATATGACCATATAACCGGAGCAGGTTTTTCTAAAATAGATGAACTACTTTCATTTATGCATGGAGTTGGAATATATGATCTGATAGATGCTATCGGGCCTCCAATGAAAAGAAAGCCAGGTACCTTCTAAACTCTTTTCTTCTCCTGCAGGTTTTAAAAAAACTGGGATGTAGTCTGGAGGTAATTGAAGGTGGTTTCTCAGCCAAAAATAAAGAAGGCAAAAATCTGCCCCACTGCCTTGACACCATATATGATGAAGCAAAAAGGATAGGCCCCGGCCAGATAATACTTCTTTCTGACAAAAAATTCATAAAAAAATATCCAGGTATATATGCAATAGATGCTACTGATATAGAAATTTCAAAAGATACCCAGTACGAAAATGTTGGAAAAGTAGTAAAAGAAGTAACAGAAATTGATAAAAACGGGCAAAAATATACAAAAATAGAGGTAAAATACGGCTATAAGCTGGTTATGCTACAGTCTGTAGAGGATGGAGCTAGATATATAGTAGCAGCAGCACTTGTCCCATTAAACGTACATGAAGTCACTCTGGCCTATCGGCTAATTAAATCTGCATATGATATTTTAGGGCCTGGATATATTAAAGCCATTTTAGCCGACAGAGGATTCTTTGATGGAGATCTATTTAAAAAACTAATGGATCTTGGTATCCATTTTATTATTCCTGCAAAAAAGAACAATGAAATACTTTCTGATATGAAAGGACTTTCTAAAATAAAAGGATATAGTGAGGCTACCGGGAAAAATGGTGAGCTAATAAAGGGCTTTTCAGATCTTAGCACTCTATCAAGTTGCATGTACAAATTAAATGGAATACTTACAGAGGATGATCATGGATTACTGCCAGCTTAAAAGTAAATACTAAAGGTAGACTTGCCAAAGCTTTTAACCTGTATTCCAGGTGGTGGGATATAAAAAACTGCCGATTTAGGGAACTTAAGCAGTACTGGAACCTTGGAAAACTTCCTGGTAAGAAATTTAATACTGTATATATGCATACTTTTCTAATCCTTACGATGTTCAACACAGTGGAGGCTTACAAATCCAACAAGAGAG
>JAUVXY010000138.1 GCA_030603375.1 Actinomycetes bacterium
TTTAACGCATTTGGAAAAATCAGCAATACCCAAATCATTGGGCTCGATACCCTGATATGGCTGAGCGTTTTATTTCCTCTTCTGACATTGATCGTTGAATATATTTTCTTTGACAGGATAAAGAATAGGGGCTAAAACAAAAACAATTAATGTTTTTTATAGGTTTTTTAATAATGTAAAATAGTAGAAATGGTAAAAGTAAATGAATGATTTTAATTTGGAAATTGGGATGGCGAAAGAAACCCAGACAAGGGTTACAGAAAAGAATATTGCTACGGAATATGGCAGCAGCGGCAGCGTAGAGGTATTCGGGACCCCGGCTATGGTGGCTCTTATGGAAGAATCAGCTGCCAGGGCAGTTGATAAATATTTACCGGAAGGCTTTGCAACCGTAGGGATTCATCTGGACATAAAGCACATTGCTGCTACTCCAATTGGTATGAATGTAACGGCAAATGCTAAGCTTGCCGGCATTGATGGAAAGAAACTCTTTTTTGATGTGGAGGCTTCTGATGAAAAGGAAAAAATAGGGTCAGGGACACACCAGAGATATATAATTGAACTTGATAAATTTTTAGAAAAAGTTGAAGAAAAAAATAAACACTACTAAAATTTTTACTTGTATTTTTATCCATAATCCCATATAGTATCATTTGGATGCAGAGCAGAATTGAATATTTATTACCTTTAAAATAGTCCAGAGAGGCTAAAAAGGCGAATGGGAAAAGTGACTTTTAAATATTTCTATAATAAGAATTTAAACCTTCTTACTTTTATTGTAAGGAGGTTTTTTTATATGGTGAGAAATTATGATTGAAAAAGCATTTATCTTAAACGAAGATGACATTGACAGAGTTATCAGGAGAATTTCTCATGAAATACTTGAGAAAAACAAAGGTTCAAAGAACCTTGTTTTTGTAGGTCTCCATAAGAGGGGAGTGCCTCTGGCAAATAGGATTGCCAAAAACATAGAATCATTTGAGGGCGTGAAAATAAAAGCGGGAAAACTTGATATTTCATTTTACAGAGATGATATTGGACATAATATTAAGCCTGATATTCAGATTACTGACATACCATTTGATATAAAGGATAAGAATATAATACTTGTGGATGACGTTTTATTTACCGGAAGAACTGTTAGGGCAGCCCTGGATGCAATTATAGATTTTGGAAGGCCAAGGAGCATACAGCTTGTTGTCTTAGTTGACAGGGGGCACAGGGAGCTTCCCATAAGGGCAGATTATGTAGGAAAAAATTTACCGACAGCACTTGATGAGTTTGTAGATGTCAAGTTAAAAGAAGTAGACGGTGTAGATAGCGTTGTGGTATTAGAAAAGAAAAGGAAAAGAAATGCTGAGTAAAAAGAGTATTATTGACATAGACAGCCTGACCGTGGAAGAAGTAAGTCAGATTTTAGAGAGGACTGACTCTTTTTTAGAAGTATCAAAAAGAGATGTAAAAAAAGTACCGGCTCTTCGCGGAAAAACTATAGTAAATTTATTTTTTGAGCCAAGCACGAGGACAAAGACATCATTTGAAATTGCTGCCAAAAGGCTAAGCGCAGATATAATTAATTTTTCAGCTTCCACAAGCAGTCTTAAAAAAGGCGAATCTATATTTGACACTTTAAAGACAATACTTGCAATGAGTGTAGATTTAATTGTTGTAAGGCATAACTGCAGCGGGACAGTAAAATTAATTTCAAAAACTATTGATATTCCTGTAATAAACGCAGGTGATGGCAAGTACCAGCACCCAACTCAGGCGCTGCTTGATTTGTATACAATAAAGAAGAGATTTAATGATTTTAATGGCTTAAAGGCAGCAGTTGTTGGAGACATTGTTAACAGCAGGGTTGCAAGATCAGATATAGAGTTATTTAAAAAGATGGGAATAGACGTAACCATTGTGGCTCCTTCGATGCTTCTTCCTGATAATATGGATTACTACGGCACAGAAGTTAAAAATTGCATAGATGATGTGATTGAGGATGCAGACATAATATATATGCTAAGGATGCAGTTTGAAAGGCAGGATAGAAAAATTTACCCATCTGTAAGGGAATATAATAAATTTTTGGGCCTGAATACAGGCAGGCTCAAAAAAATGAAACAGGGCTCCATAGTAATGCACCCCGGTCCTGTGAACAGGGGGATTGAAATAAGTGAAGAAGTTATGAACGCAAGCGGGGAACTGGCGGGGAAACTGGAAATAGAAAATCAGGTCACTAATGGGGTTGCTGTAAGGATGGCTTTGCTTTATTTAATATTAAGCTAAAAGATAGGTTATGGATAAAAATTTAATTGGAAGTAAAAATATCTTAATAAAATCAGGCAAGATAATAGATCCTTTAAAATGTGAAGAATATTTTTCTGACATTTACATAAAAGATGGACTGGTGGCTGATATAGGGAAAGAAGTTAAAACTGAGAAAAAAGATCTGACCGTAATTGATGCTTCAGGGTGTTTGGTGTGCCCCGGATTTGTAGATATGCATGTACACTTAAGAGATCCCGGGGACGAAGATGAAGAAACTATTGAAAGCGGAGCAGCTGCTGCGCTAAAAGGCGGAATAACTTCAGTTGTATGCATGCCAAACACAAAACCTGTTATCGATAGCGAGCATCTGATCAAATATATATTAGAAAAATCAAAAGAGATTGATTTTAAAGTTTTTCCTGTTGCGTCAATGACCAAAGGAATTGAGGGAAGAAAAATATGTGAGTTTGGAATACTTGCCGGGTCAGGTGCTGTAGCTTTTTCAGATGATGGCAGGTGTGTTGCAGATTCGGAGCTTATGTATGAAATAATGAAGTATTCAAATCAATTTGGCCTGCCCCTGATTCTTCATGAAGAAGACTATAATTTTTCTAACTATGGGCTCATAAACGAGGGTTATTATTCCTCAATGCTTGGACTTGACGGTATCTCTTCTTTAAGCGAAGAGGTAATTGTTGCAAGGGATATAATACTTGCAAAAAAGGCAAAAGCTAAAATACATATTACTCATGTTAGCACAAAGGGTTCAGTGGAAATGATAAGGAAGGCAAAAGAAGACGGCGTAAATATTACATGCGATGCAACCCCGCACCATTTATTTTTTAACGACAGCTGCCTTAAAACCTTTAATACCAACTTTAAGGTCAAGCCTCCCATAAGAAGCGAGGGCGACAGGAAAGCTATAATAGAAGGAATAAGAGAAGGTGTAATTGATGCTGTTGCAAGCGACCATGCACCACACCTTGATATTGAAAAAAATACTGCATTTGGAGAGGCTTCATTTGGAACTATTGGACTGGAGACGTTGTTTAGCGCTGGCTTTACC
>JAUVXY010000105.1 GCA_030603375.1 Actinomycetes bacterium
AGAAAGGTATTGAAGAGGCAGTAGGCATAGTAGTAAAAGAGATCGGCAGTATGAGCAAGGATATCGCTACTGACAAGAAAAAAATAGCAGAGGTTGCTGCTATTTCTGCTGCAGACAAAGAAATTGGCCAGACCATAGCAGATGCTATGGAAAAAGTTGGAAAAGATGGCGTTATTACAGTTGAAGAATCCAACAAATTCGGAATTGAAATAGAATTGGTTGAAGGGCTGCAATTTGATAAGGGCTATCTCTCTCCATATATGGTAACCGATACTGAGAGAATGGAAGCAGTTTTAAACGACCCTTATATTTTAATTGCAAATCAAAAAATATCAGCAGTTAGCGATATTGTGCCAATTCTTGAAAAAATTATGCAAGCTGGCAAACCGCTGCTTATAATCGCTGAAGATGTAGAGGGCGAGGCACTTGCAACCATAGTTGTAAATAAACTCAGAGGAACACTAACATGTGTTGCTGTGAAGGCTCCTGGTTTTGGAGACAGAAGAAAATCTATGCTTGAGGATATTGCAATAGTTACAAATGGAAAAGTGATAAGTGAAGAAATTGGCATAAAAATGGAAAATGTTACCGTTGATATGCTTGGCTCAGCAAGGCAAGTAAAAATAGATAAGGAAAACACCACAGTTGTTGAAGGCAAAGGGTCCGTAGATGCTATCAAAGGCAGAATAAAGCAGATCAGGAATGAAATAGAACAAAGTGACTCAGACTTTGATAAAGAAAAATTACAGGAAAGACTTGCAAAATTATCAGGTGGTGTAGCAGTAATAAGAGTTGGCGCAGCAACTGAAGTAGAGCTGAAGGAGAGAAAACATAGAATAGAAGATGCTCTTTCTGCAACCAAAGCTGCAGTTGAAGAGGGAATTGTTCCCGGAGGCGGAGTTGTTTTAATAGATGCAATCCCAAAGATTGATTTAAAGAAATTTGAGGGAGATATTAAAACTGGAGCAGCTATTGTAGCCAAGGCTTTGGAAGAACCATTAAGACAAATTGCGAACAACGCCGGCTGCGAGGGTTCAGTGGTTGTTGAGAAGGTAAAAACATTGCCTTCCGGAGAAGGATTTGATGCTCTTGACAATGGGTATGTTAACATGATTGATTCTGGCATTATAGATCCTGCAAAAGTTACAAGAAGCGCTCTTCAAAATGCAGCTTCTGTTGCAGCTCTTATGTTGACAACTGAGGTAGTTATAGCAGAAAAACCTGAAAAAGAGAAAGCACCCATGATGCCGCCAGGTGGCGGATATGGCGGAGGAATGCCTCCAATGTAAAAAAGCTGTAGGACTTTTTTACAAATAAAACAATGTGCGGCTGTTTGTTAGATAACAGAATTTTTAGCAGTAAGAGTTATTTAAAAGGCGTACATGATATAAAAATTGGTCTTTGCTTTTACGCAAAGGCCAATTTTATTTTTGCAATACTTTTCTTTTAATATGTATCAGGAAAATAGTTGCTGATATATCTCCTGTTTATTTGAATAAAATCAAAACTTATAGTAATATTTCTTCAATTATTTATTTCACTGGATGGTAACGATCAGCGTATTTGCAGACAGCTGTTCAGATAGTATTAAACCTGTAGCAAAACAAGATAAAAATTATACAAAATACATAAGTTATGAATATTACATTGTTATATAAAATAGCATTAGTCACAGGCTCTTATCTTTTTGGATCTTTCCCTACGGCTTATGTTATTCATAAAATTAAAAAAGGCGGTGATATCAGAAAACATGGAAGCGGTAATGTAGGCGGGACCAATATCATCAGAACGATTGGGGTTTGTTCTGGTATTGCAACTATAGTTATTGACATGGTTAAGGGTTTTATACCAATACTGGTAATATATTTTACTTATCCAGATGATTTAATATTACTTTCAATAGTAACAGTTTTCACGATTTTAGGGCATGATTTTCCTGTTTATCTTAGATTTAAAGGCGGCAAGGGGATTGCGGCATCTTTTGGAGTAATAGTTGGCGTTTCGGCCTTGCCATTTTTTAATAACCTGGTGTGGCTGGAAATTCTCCCAATTTTTATAATATTTTTTACATGGGCCATTGTATTTTTGATTTCTAAAATTGTATCTGTCGGGTCTTTGACTGCAGCTGTAATTACTCCATTTGCATTTTTCTTCACTAAATACCCGCTGAGCGTAGTTATTGCGGCTGCTTGCTGGTCTTTTATGATTTTTATTACCCACAGGGAGAATATTAAAAGACTGATCAGGAAAGAGGAAAAAAAAATTAAGGGAAAAGGGGAATAAATGGAAACAGAGATTGGTAAGGGAAAAATAGGTAAAAGATCTTATGGCTTTGATGAAATTTCAATAGTTCCAAGCAGGAGAACCAGGGATCCTGAAGATATCGATATTTCTGCAAAGGTAGGAAGCCACAAGTTGAAAATACCGGTACTTGCATCAGCAATGGATGGCGTGGTAGATGTGAAATTTGCTATAGAAATGGGAAAAATCGGAGGTCTGGCTGTCCTGAATTTGGAAGGAATACAGTGCAGGTACGAAAATGCAGAAGAAATGTTGGACAGGATATCTAAACTTCCCGATAAAGAGGCTACAAAAAAGATGCAGGAAATTTACAGGGAGCCAATTAAGGAAGAGTTAATAAAGAAGAGAATAAAACAGATAAAAAAGGGAGGCGTAACAGCATGTGCCTCGCTTACCCCGCAAAGAGTTAAAAAGTATTACAAGATAGCATTAGAAGCTGGTTTGGATGTATTGGTAATTCAGGGAACTGTGGTTAGTGCCGAGCATGTGAGCAAAACAAAAACGCCATTAGATTTAAAAGAATTTATCCCGAATTGTCCCATCCCGGTCATAGTTGGCAATTGTACGTCTTACTCAACAGCATTGCACCTTATGAGGACCGGAGCCATTGGTGTCCTTGTAGGAATCGGTCCCGGCGCTGCGTGTACAACAAGGCAGGTTTTAGGTATAGGCGTTCCGCAAGCTACTGCAATAGCAGATGCTGCTGCAGCAAGGGCAATGCATTTGAATGAGACGGGCAAGCATGTAATGGTTATTGCTGATGGTGGAATAAGAACCGGCGGCGATGTATCAAAGGCCATAGCATGCGGAGCGGATTTGGTAATGATAGGTTCCCCTCTTACGCGAGCCAAGGAAGCTCCGGGAAGGGGATATCACTGGGGCATGGCAACTTTTCATCCAGAACTTCCAAGAGGCACAAGAATCAAAACAGAAGTGGTTGCAAGTCTTAAAGAAATACTGGTTGGACCGGCATTTGAAAATGATGGGACACTTAATTTATTTGGAGCTCTTTGTACCTCTATGGCGACGTGCGGTTACGAAAATATTAAGGATTTTCAAAAAGCTGAGTTGGTAATAGCTCCTTCTGTAAAAACAGAAGGGAAGCTTCTCCAAAGACAGCAAAGAGTTGGCATGGGTTTATGATATGGAAAATGTTTTAGTTATTGACTTTGGGGGCCAGTATAGCCAATTAATTGCGAGGAGAGTAAGAGAGCTTCACGTATATTCTGAACTCATCCCCTATAATACGGATATTGAAAAAATAAAAGAAAGAAAACCTCGCGGCCTTATATTTTCAGGATCTCCTCACAGTACTCTGTCTAAAGGCACAAAACAGCTAATTGTGGATAAAGAAATTTTTTCTCTTGGGGTGCCCATCATTGGTATTTGCTATGGGATGCAGCTAATTGCTTATTTGTTTGGAGGGGAAGTTACAGGAAGAGGTAGAAACGAGTATGGCAAAACGATGGTAAGATTGGATACAAATTCTATTCTCTTTAAAAATCTAAAACAAGATGAGATTTGCTGGATGAGCCACAAAGATGGTGTATCAAAAATGCCCCCATCATTTAATGCGATAGCTTCTACGCCAAATCTTCCAATTGCTGGCATGGAAGAGCCTGAAAGAAAGATATATGGTATTCAGTTTCACCCTGAAGTAAAACATACACATTCTGGAATGGATATATTGAAAAATTTTTTGTTCAATGTTTGCAAGTGTTCTCCCGGCTGGACGGCGGCTTCTTTTATAGAGGATCAGGTAAAAATAGTAAAAGATAAAGTTAAAAATGGAAAAGTTGTATGTGCCTTAAGCGGGGGAGTAGATTCCTCTGTTGCTGCAATTTTGGTAAGTAGAGCAATTGGAGACAAACTTACTTGCATATTTGTGGATCACGGGCTTCTTAGAAAAGATGAAGATAAATATGTTGAAAAAACCTTTAGAAAAAATTCTAAAATTAATCTCATTCACGTAAAAGCTAAGGACAGATTTTTAAAAAAGCTTGTAGGCGTTACGGAACCTGAAGAAAAAAGGAAAATAATTGGAAATGAGTTTATAAGGGTATTTGAAGAAGAAGCAGCGAAAATAAAAAATGCAAATTTTTTAGTTCAGGGAACGCTATATTCTGATGTTATAGAAAGTGGCGCAGGGGATGCATCAAGGATAAAATCCCATCATAATGTTGGCGGGTTGCCTGAGGATATAAAATTAGAATTAATAGAGCCGCTAAGATTATTATTTAAGGACGAGGTTAGAAAGATAGGCACCGAGCTGAGACTTCCTGATGAGATAGTGTGGAGACAGCCTTTCCCGGGACCGGGTCTGGCAATAAGAATAATAGGAGAAGTTACCGAGGAAAGATTAGAAATATTGAAAGCTGCTGATGCAATAGTGCTGGAGGAAATTAAAAGAGCAGGTATGTACAAAAGCATCTGGCAGTCGTTTGCTGTGCTTCCATGTATAAAAAGCGTAGGTGTCATGGGTGATGAACGAACTTATGCTTACCCGATAGTTTTAAGAGCAGTGAGTAGCGACGATGCCATGACTGCAGATTGGGTTAGACTGCCTTA
>JAUVXY010000023.1 GCA_030603375.1 Actinomycetes bacterium
AGCAAAAAATAACTTTTGAATCTTTTTTTTCATTTTCAGGTTTCAACTCTTTATTAAACCTATTTTTATTTTCACCAATAATATTATTTGCAGTGCTAATAATATTTTTCCCAGATCTGAAATTAACTGTCAGGTAAAAATCTGATACGCTGCTTTTTCTATAAATGTCCCATTTGTGAAAATTCAAGATATTTTCAACACATGCGCCTCTAAAAGAATATATCCCCTGATCATCATCGCCGACTACCATTATTTTATTGTAGCCGGGATTGTACAGTAGAGAAAATAAATAAGCCTGAGCTATATTTGTGTCCTGAAATTCATCTATAAATATGTACTTATATTTATATTTATATTTTTTACCAAGCCTCTTGTTTTCGGTCAGTAAAAAATAAGGAAGTAAAATCTGATCGGAATAGTCTATGCAATTTTTGTCTCTTTTGCTTCTCTCGTACCCGGAGTAAACATCAAATAATTCTTTCTGGTATTCAGCTACTTTCACTTCTTCATTTTTTAGAGCTTCGCTTTTATAACTGATTAAAATTTCATTATAGTTTTTTATATATTCTTCGAAATCTGATACTCTAATCAAGTTATTTTTTAAGTTCTGTATGTATATAAGCAAGTCATCTATGAATTTACCGACATTCTTTCCGACGCTTACATTTTTAAAATTAAAACTGTCAAAAATTTCATATATCACCTGCCAGGATTCTGCACTATTTAACAATTTAAAACCTTTGCCCAACCCAAATTCAAAGCTATTTTCCCTTATAATTTCATTTCCAAAAGAGTTAAAGGTAAGAATATCCATGTTTTCAAAATCCAGCTTCTTTTTTATCTTTTCTTTTATCCTTACTCTCATATTTTCAGCTGCATTTCTGGTAAACGTTAAAGCAAGTATTTCGTTAGGATTGCATAACCCTTCCTCCAGTATTTTTATAATGTTATTGGTTATCACCCAGGTTTTGCCAGAGCCGGCACAGGCAATAACTCTTTTTACTTCTGCATCACTACCGAATATTTTTAGCTGTTCCTCTGTTCCGTTAAAATTGCTCGCCATAATACCTCGGGCATAAAATTTTATAATTGCAAAACATGCAGGACGTATAATTTTTTGGATCAGGGCTAAATCTTTCTCTTTTTATTTTTAGAATTATATTTTTTAAAGCACCCATAAATTTATCAGAGTCATAGTATTCTAACGGGATCTCGCATACAGGATTTCCCGGTACGCCAAGGCAGATATATTTTAGCCTGTACTCTTTTCCCCTTATATGGCTTAGCTCCTCGCTCAAATCAACTGCCAACCTGTAAAGTTTCAGCTGAATCTCTTCCTGAAGGTATGATTCGTTAAATCTTGTTGAACTTGATTTGTAATCTACAAGTTCTATTTTGTCGTCGCATGTAAAGTTTATTTGATCTATCCTCCCTGTTACATAATCGTTGTCAATGTAAAAAGTAAACTTTTTTTCCATAATAGATTTTTTAGGATTATCCGGAAGATTTTTATCAAAAAAACTTTTAAATTCTTTAGCGGCTCTTTCCATTAAGTTCTTCCTGACAAATTTAAACTCAAAATCATGCCTGTCAAACTCTTTTTTTAATATATCTCCAAGTACTTCCCACGATAATTCTTTATCCCCGGATTCAAAAAATAATCTAAGTATTTCATGGTATATCTTTCCTATCTTAAGGTTTAAATTTTCCTCTTCCTTTATATTTATAAAATACTTCAGTTTATATTTAAAGGGACATTCCATATATTCGTTTAAGGAACTATAAGAAAATACTGCCGGGAATATCAAAAAGGGGTTGTTTTTATTTTTAGTATGATTTATAGAGCCCCACCACCTGCCAGGCGGATAGAAATGTTTTAAAAAGTATAATTGCCTTAAATAATTGTTAAAATTTAATTTATTCCCTTTCAGTAATTTAGCAGTGTTTACAACTGCTCTCTTTTTGACAAGCCACCGCCTGGCTAAATAATCATCCAGTTCCAAACAATCTTCTGCTGTAATTTTATCTTTGTTTAGTTTCTTTTTTTGGGTTGCATGCTTTAATTTTTCCCCCGGGTTTATTTTTTTATAAATACTGCTCAACTCTTCATAAAAAAGTGAGTTTTCTTTCCTCTTGTTCGATGTTACATATAAATACTCTGAAGCTCTTGTAATTCCAATATAAAAAAGCTTTCTTTCTTCTTCCAGGTGCCTCTTTTCTAATTCTTCGTGGTCCAAATTTTTTCCGCTGACAAAATAGTTAAATATTTGGACATCATAGGTCTGTGGAAAATTAAATTTTGAGGGAAGGTATCCTTTATTTATAAACGGCAAAAAAACAGCTTTGAACTCAAACCCTTTACACTGGTGGAAACTTAAAATTTGAACTGCACCCTTTAGATAAAAATCTTTGGTACTTTCTTCTATTTCTTCCAAAAACTGATTTTCTATAATACTATCTAAAAATCCAACATAGGAGGCAACATCGTTTTTGGAGCCGCTGTCCTGGCAAAATTTTTTAATGCTTTTTAAAAAATCTCCCAAACTATCCCATAAATTCTTCTCATAAAATTTGCCATTATCTTTTGATTTTAAATATTTTACAAAACCAACCCTCCTGTCTTTTATGAGTCCTGAGGCAAAATCAAATACATTTTTACTTGAAATTTGCAAAAAATCTTCTACCGCGCCAACAAGCCCTGATATTTTTTTAAGTTCACCATACATATCATTGCCTTTTTTAACCTGTCCGTACCGGTCGGCAATGTTTGTTATGTAATGCCATAAATTTTCGCATGCTTCTCTGCCGCCATTTTTTTTACTGCTGCTGTATAAAAATTTTATCCTTTTAAAATATAAAGGCTCTAAATTTATGGCATCCGATAGCAGTATATCCTCCACAAGATTATCGAGCATTGCAGTGCCGTTTTTCTTGTCTTCTTCAGGCCTGCTGACTTTCACTGCCAGCCTCATAAAGTTAATAATGTATTTTACGTATTCATTGTCAAGCAGACTTCTTGAACTTCTTCTTACAAATGATATGCCCCTCTGCTGAAGAGCGCTTTCTATAAGATGGGTTTCATATCCAAGACCTTTTACAATTACTGCAATGTCTTCTGCATTTATACCTTCGCTGATATGCAGATATTTGATTTTATCGCAGATAAAATTTATTTCCTCCGAAAGGCTGCTGCATTCTTTCAGTACTACCTCGCCGCAGGAATTATTGCCTTCATGTCTTGGGACACTGCAATTTTTTAAAATCCTGTTTTTATTTAATGAAATAAAATTTTGGCTGGCTTCATTTATGACCCGGCTGCTCCTATAATTTTTATCCAGGAACAAAACATTTTCAGGCTGAAGCTTGCCATAAATTCCCTGGAAATTATCAACCATGGATCCTCTGAATGCATATATAGATTCATCATCATTTCCAAAAAAAATGCAGTTATTGCTGGACAAGTATTTTAGAATTTCAAGCTGGGCCTTATTAATTTCGTGCAGTTCATCTACTAATATATACATGTATTTGCGCTTATAGAAATTCCTGATATTTTCTTCATTCTTTAATATACGCGCAGTCTCACCTAATAATCTTCCATAGTTGTACGTCTTGTTTTTATGTAATTCTTCACTGTATCTTGCATATATGCCAACTAATTCTGACAGAACAGGATTAAAAAATGGAGTAAACTTACTGGACAGATCCAGGGGATAAAGCATATTCTCCTGGGCTCTAAGGATGAAATCAAAAATCTCCTGCATGTAGCTGCCGGCAATAAAAGAACTGCTTCGCATATACTTAGAAGTATATGGATAATTTTTCCTGTCCAAATTTTCTATTACTTCCCACAGCAGTCTCCACTGCTCTGTAGAGTTTAAAACTTTTATCTCGCCTGAATAATTGCCAGCATTTGCCTTTTCAAGAAAATCAATACAAAAAGAATAAAAAGTGTTTATCGGTATCTCTAAAATACTTCTGTCAATATCAACTGTTGTTTTTTCCCTTATTATTTTTGCCCATCTGCGGTTAAAACTAAATACGAGTATGCTGCAGGGATCTATCTTTTCAGTATTGACCAAATACCTGACAAGTTCTATTAAAATATAAGTTTTACCTGTTCCGGGAGGTCCTGTGATTAAAAAATTGCCGCTCTTTTTATCTATAACTTTTTTTAATCTGTTAATTAGCATTAATTATCTTGCATTAATCTGTTTTAATTCAATTAATATTTCTTTCAGTAATGCTAGCTCCAGCCTCCTAAAATCAACATCGCTTGAAAGTTTTGCCCATTTCTTTGGATTATCTTCAGGTATATAATTATCCAGGTCTGATAAAATATCGCCCATGTCCTGCCGCCTTTCGTTGTTTGATTAGCTTAAAATATTACATTAAGTGCATAATTTTCTGTAATTTTTGTTACTGCTCCAATAACTATTTATGCTAAAGCAACTAAAACTTCCTCCCTATTTTTTACCACACTTTCTTTTAGTTTGCCATAGCTTTTTAAATATTCCATATTTAGATACTTCGTTGCAGTAAATCATTGGAGGTTGCATGCTCTGTTCTGCTACCGCTGATATATTAAAAAAATATTAAATTTATACCTACACAGTTAAAATTTACTACTATTTTTGATACTATTCCACTTGATTAAGTATAAATTTAATTATTAAATTTTCTCATAGCTAAAAGAACTGCTTAAATTTATTACTTTAAGGGAAATTAATTATGGGAAATAAAATTAAGATTACAGTTAGAAATTATGGGTTTTATTATGGTAATACCAAAGTTTTAGGAAACATAAGTCTGGATATTCCCTGTAATGCCATAACTGCTTTTATTGGCCCATCCGGATGTGGAAAATCTACATTTCTCAGAACCTTTAACCGAATGAATGACCTGCTTCCCAATACCCGGGTTGAGGGAGAGATCAAAATTGATGAAGTAAATATCTATAAAGAAAATATTGATGTGGTAGAGCTTCGTAAAAAGATTGGTATGGTTTTCCAAAGGCCTAATCCTTTCCCTAAAACTATTTATGAAAATGTGGTGTATGGTCCCAAACTGCATAGGAGATATACCAAAAGTGAGCTGGATCATATTGTTGAGACAAGCTTAAAAAAAGCAGTCCTGTGGGATGAAGTCAAACACAAACTTCATGCCAGCGCGCTGGATCTTTCGGGAGGTCAGCAACAGAGATTATGTATTGCCAGGGTACTTGCAGTTGATTCAAAGATAATTTTAATGGATGAGCCAGCTTCGGCTCTGGATCCCTTATCTACTCAGAAAATCGAAGATCTTATTGATGAACTTAAAAGTAATTACACTATAATCATAGTTACCCATAACATGCAACAAGCAGCCAGGGTTTCTCAGAAAACTGCATTTCTCCTGACTCAAAACCTGGGTGAACCTGCTACTTTAATAGAATACGATGATACCAATAAGATCTTTACCAATCCTGGGGATAAAAGAACTGAAGATTATATTACAGGTAGATTCGGATAGAAAATAAAAAGATATTATATTGTAGCTTTGGTTATTTCTATTTAAGATCTTGACCTGCAGGCAGCTTAAAGATCATCATGGAATATTTTATAATCACCAGTTAAAAAAAATAGAACTCTTTCGCCAATATTAACTGCCTGATCTCCAATTCTCTCCATGTATCTGCTGATTAGTGCGATATTTGTCACAAACTTGATATCTTCCTTACCTTTGTTAGAAGTAAGTAGTTTTCTGAATATAACCTTCTGTATCTCATCAACAGCATCATCGGTCTTTTCCAGTTTTGAAGCTAATTTTGCATCCTTCTTCCTAAAAGACTCAAGAGCCCCATTTAACTCAGGCTTCACCAGGTTTCCCATTTCTATCATTAAATCAATTATCTCCTTATCCAACCTCTTCTTTTTTTCTTCGGAAAGCTTTTTTACAATTTTTGAAATATTCACTGCAAGATCGCCAATCCGCTCCAGGTGTTTTATCAGTATGCTTATTGAATGCAGCAGTCTCAGGTCCCTGGCAAATGGTTGATGTTCTGCCTGTAGAACTATGCATTTTTCTTCAATTAAAATATCATATTCATCAATTTTCTCATCTTTGTCTATTACTGTTTGGGCCAGATCTGCGTTCATTCCTAAAATAGCTTCAATTGAATTATGCACAGCTTCCTGTACCAAGCTTCCCATTGATAACACATCTTCATTAATCTCATCCAATCTCTGGTGAAATGTTTTCCTCATATTTATTCCTTTCTTCTTAATCTGAACCTGGTTCTTATAGCAGTACCAGCAATAGCAAACAACGATACTACCATTAATAATACCAGAGCTGTGCCCCATTGCATATCTTCAGGAGTATTGGTAAGCTGAGTTGCAAGCACATATAAATGATAAGGCAAAGCCATTACCTGGCTAAAAATTGAATTAGGCAGATTTGGCTGAGAAAATGCTGCTACAGTAAAAATAATCGGAGCAGTCTCACCCGCAGCTCTGCCAATACCCAATACTGATCCTGTTATAATCCCAGGCAGGGCTTGAGGAAGCACAACCTTGGTTATAGTCTGCCATTTAGTGGCGCCAAGAGCCAGTGATGCATATCTGTAAGTACCGGGAACTGCTTTTAATGCTTCTTCAGTTGTTGTAATTATCACCGGTAAAATAAGGAAAGCCAGAGTCAAAGAGCCTGCAAGAATTGATTTTCCAAATTTTAATAATATAACAAAAAATCCAAGTCCAAACAGACCGTATACTATTGAGGGCACTCCAGACATATTTATAATCGAGAATCTTATTATTCTTGTTAATTTGTTTCTTGAAGCATATTCATTAAGGTATACCGCTGATAGGATTCCAATTGGCAGCGAAACAACCAGTGTTCCAATTATCAGATATATGGTTCCTAAAATAGCAGGGAAAATACCGCCCTCCCGCATTCCGGATCTGGGCTTTTGAGATAAAAATTCCCAGCTTATTGCTCCGCTTCCCTTAATTATTAGATAAATTACCATGCCCAGAACAAAAGCTACCACAACTACCGTTAAAAAAAGCAGAAGGAAATAGAAAAATTTTTCTCTGATTATTTTCTCTCTTTTATTTATTTCAATACCTGCTTTTAACATTTAATCAACTCTTCCTGATCCTGTTTATAAACCTGTCAGATATAAAATTTATTAAAAAAGTAATCAAAAATAAAATAAGGCCAAGAGCAAATAAAGATGAGTAGTGCAGCCCGCCCTGGACAGTTTCTCCCATTTCTGCGGCAATAGTTGCGGTAATAGTCCTAACCGGTTGAAGCCAGGATAAAACAATTCTTGGTGAATTACCGGTTATCATAAGAACTGTCATAGTCTCGCCAACAATTCTGCCCAATCCCAGCAGCACAGCTGCAAACATACCCGAAGATGCCGAAGGAACTACAATTTTGTATGTTGTTTCCCACTTTGTGGCACCGAGCGCAATTGATGCGTGCTTATATCTGGATGGCACTGAGTTAATAGCATCTTCAGATATTGATATAATAGTAGGCAGGCTCATGAAAGCCAGCATTACCGAACCAGTTAGCGCTGTCAATCCTATGCTTAGATTAAAAAGATTTTTTATTATGGGAGCAAGCAGTTTGATTCCAATAAATCCAATAACTACAGAAGGAATGATTGCCATTACTTCAATTAGCGGCTTCAATATCTCTCTTACCGCTTTAGGGGCCAACTCCCCAATATAGATGGCGCTGCCTATGCCCAGAGGCATTGCAATTACAATTGCTCCAAATGTAACCAGCAAAGACCCTGCCAGCAGCGGAACAAATCCAAACTTCTCTAAAACTGTAGGGGACCATTTTTGCCCGGTTAAAAACTCAAAGAATGGATACGAAGAAAAAAATCTTATAGAATTTGCAATTAAAAAAGCAAGAATTAAACCGAGGATCAAAATAGATATTATTCCATTCAAAAAAATGAATTTTTCGATTAAGAAACTTTTAACCTTCTTTAGCCTGATCCTTAACTGTGCCATAAGTTTATTTTATAAGAATTAAAAATATTTTTCTACCTGTAATCAGATAAACAGGGCTACAGATAAAACTTTGCAATCTTTGCCGTAACCCTGTTACAAAAAAGCTCTGTATATAAACAACTTTAGAATTTATTTAACAGGCACAAAACCTTCCTTTAAACCTATTTCCTGCCCATCATTGCCTAAAACAAAATCGATATAAGCCTGTCCAATATCAGTTAGTTCCTTATGAGGTGCATAAACATATAATCCTCTTGATATTGGATAGGATTCATCTTTTACCGATTCTACCGTCGGTAAGACGCCTTCAACTTTTATAGTCTTGAGGGATTCTTCAAGATAGCCCAGCCCTATATATCCTATGGCATTATCATTTTCTTTTATTTGATTTACTATATCAGCATTTGATTGAAGTCTTAAAGCCATTTCAGAGTAATCATTGTCTTTTAAAGTCTTATCCATTTGAACTACTTTTTCCAGAAAATATTCACCTGTTCCTGAACTTGAATCCCTGGCTATTATAACTATTCCAGCATCCTCTCCACCCAGGTCTTTCCAATTAGTTATCTCTGCTGTATATATTTTAGAAAGCTGCTCTATGGTAAGATTCTCTATGCTAACATTGCTGCTTACTATTACTGCAATCCCGTCATAAAGAACCGTATATTCCTGAATATCAAGCCCTGCATTTTTAGCTGCTTCCATTTCTGCATCTTTTATCTGCCTTGAGGCATTTGCAAGCTCGTTTGTACCATTTATAAGATCAGCAATACCGCCTCCGGAGCCTCCGCCGTTTACGATAACTGTTCCTCCAAATTTTTCCATAAATGAAGATGCCCATGCTTCTGAAACCTGAAGCAATGTAGTGGACCCTGAAATAACCAGTTCTTTGCCTTCATAAGAAAGACCGGCTTCTTCTAATGGTTCCTCTTCTGTTTGTGATTCTCCAGATACAGCACTTTTCTCAGTTATCGCTCCCTCAGTATTGCTGCAGCCCAATAATAGACTACTGCACAGAAATGAAATTACTGTAGCCAGACTTAGCAACGCCCAAATTTTACTTTTTCTAACTGATTTCATACTTTACTCCTTCCTAAAATGTTTGTTTTTATTTTATTATTGAAGTAAAGGTTAGCATATTTAAAATAAGGTTATGTTAAGAAAAATTTAAATAAATGTTAAAAAAATATTAAATACTGTTTGTCATTTTATATCCGCAGCCATGTACGGTTTTAATATATCTTTTCCCAAAATCCATGTAGGACATTTTCCCCCTGATTCGTCTTATATGTACATCCAGAGTTCTTGTATCTCCAAAATAATCATCACCCCATACCGCATTTATTAATTTCATCCGGGGTATTAGTTCGTTAAGATTTTTGAGTAATTGCAAGACAACTTCGAATTCTTTAGGATTCAAATTAATCTGCTTGCCGTCTAAAAGTATTTCATGTCTGCCTTCGTCAATGGCTAACTTTATTTTTTCAAAAACAACTTCTTTCCTAAGATGTTTTTTTGAACCTTCAATTAAGTCATTCTTAACCCTTTTGAATATATTTTTTATGCGGGCAATAAATTCTCTTACTCCAAAAGGTTTTACAATATAATCATCCGCACCCAATTCCAATCCTAAAACCTTATCAAACTCTTCACTTTTAGCACTGAGAATAATTACCGGCACATCAGTTTTCTCTTTAATGCTCTTGCAAATATCAAAGCCATCCAGGTCAGGCAACATTAAATCCAGTACAACAAGATCGGGTTTTTTCTTTTCAAAACAATCCAGAAAACTTCTTCCATCCTTAAAACTTTTTACCTTATAGCCATTTTTTAAGAGATTATATTCTAAAATCTCTAATATATTTTCCTCATCATCAACAATATAAATTATTTTTTCCATAGTTATCGGATATTAGATATTTATTCTTTTATAATTATTATTAGCTTATATCCCCATTCCCAATAAATAAAGTGCTTTAAATGCTTTTTTTAGGCAAAATTATACTGAATTTTGTTTCCTTATTTAGTGTGCTGTCAACACTTATTTCTCCATTATGAAGTTCCACAATATGCTTTACAATTGACAAGCCAAGGCCTGAACCAATTTGTTTTGAAGATTTTAGGTTCTTGCCCCTGTAAAACCTTTGAAAAATATAAGGCAGTTCTTCCCTGTTTATCCCGATACCATTATCCTTAAACTGCAATAAGACACTATCCTTGTTTTCCTTGATTCCTATACTTAATTTCACCCCTTTCCCGGCATAAAATATTGAATTTTCAATGATATTTTTTACCATTTGCCTGAATAATTCTTCATCAGTTTGGTAGTTAATGGGATCATTGCTATATTTAAAATCAACCCTTACATCATTTTGTCTTGCTAAAAAAATAAGAGAGTCAATGCTATCCTTTATTATATCAATAAGGTTATAGTCTTTCCTAAACAAAATATTTCTCTTATATTCTATGTTTGAAAGATTTAGAATATCTTCAATTAGATAATTAAGCCTGCTAACTTCTTTTAAACTCTTTGACAAATAACTTTTAATTTTCTGGTTCCTCACTGATTCATCTCCTGCAATAGTCTCTAAAAAACCTCTTATGGAAGTAAGCGGCGTTCTCATCTCGTGGGATATATTTGCTACAAACTGGCTCCTCAGTTTTGAGAATTCTACCTCCTGAGTAATATTTTTAAACAAAATAAGCAGATTAATATCTTTATCTTCCTCAGTTTTATTTTCTCTTATAACAGAATTCTCATTAAATAAAACTGGGATAGCTTCAATTTCAAAGTGTATATCTTCATCGTCTCTATAAAATATTATGTTTTTCCTGTTTAATACCCGGGTTTGCAATGTCTTGATGACCAAGTTTTCGAATTGTTTATTCTTAAAAATGAAAATTGTCTTTTTCCCTATAATCTCTTTTTTGTTTAAATGAAGAAGATTTAAAAGACTTTTATTAATTTCGAATATCTCTTTTTCATTATTAATTACTAATACCCCTGACAAAATATTATTTAAAATTAAACTTACCAGCATAGATTTTTTATCTATAACATTTTTAAAACATTTTACTGCTTTACCTACATCAGAAATATCTATTTCAGATTTTAAATCAATATCATCAACATCCAAATCTGGATATAGTAATCCCATTTCTTTTTTTAAAGATTTTATATTTGATAATAATATTTTTTTGACCTTTGCCAATTTAGCACTTGAAGATTTAAACCTACTTCTATATATAAGTAAGAATATGACTAAAACAAGCACTATAACTATAGCCAAATACAAAAAGGTTTGATAAAAAATCATAATAGGCAATCTTTTTCAATAAAGTTTTTTAAATGGAGCGGGCTACGGGAATTGAACCCGCCTCTTGAGCTTGGGAAGCTCATGTACTACCAATATACTAAGCCCGCCTATATTCTGATCCCATATTAGTTCTTAAAATGACCTTTACCTTAATCCGTTATCTGCCTTCATTTTTGCCATTTGTTCGTTCAGCTACTCTTCAGTATCTTCCTGGCTTTTATCTACGGCTGCATCCTCTTTTATTTCTTCTAATTTTTCTTTTCTTTCAGGAGCTAAGCTAACTATAGTTAGCTTAGTGTTTATTATCTTAACGCCTAATTTATCTGATGCAACGTCTGAAGCTTTGTCTATTATTTCCTGCATCTTTTCAGGTATGTTCACATCGAGGTTTAATTCTACCAGCATATCTATAATAATTCCATTTGATTTCGGGCGTGCTGTTGCCCTTACATCTCCTACCCCATCTACTTTAGTTACCTTATCCTTTATCTGTTGCGCAATTGATTCCAAAGTTATCATAGCTTTTCCTGCTTTTACTCCTGATATTATTGCTACTTTTGACTTCCTTCTGTAGAACTCCAGTACCAGCAAAAAAACACAGATTATAAATACCATAAGTAGAGCAAATGAAGAAATGTAGAGCGGTACGTCAACTTCGGGATTAAAAATTTTCATTGCAATATCAGACCATTTAAAAATTCCTGCATCTACAAATTCATTAACCATGGAAAAAAGCGAGATAAAAGCTAAAAAGACTAATGTCGCCACAACAATAATTTTATTAAATATATTCATACATCCTCCTTTAGGCATTAATTAAAAAAATTATAAAATCTTCTTTAAAATTATAATTACCTGCGGTAAAAAGTCAACAAAACTAATGAGTGCTCAGGAATTAATTATGCTTTATAATTATAACCTATAAAAAAAATTAATATCTGAATTAGGAGATTATTGCATGAGTTTACAAGACAAAGACGTAAGGGAATATTTTCACCGGAGCTATACTGCAGTGGATGGGCTATGGTTTGTAAAAGTCGAAGAAAAATACGGATTTGATAAAGCCCTGAATATAGATAAGGAAGTCTGGATGATCATGCCAAAGATTCAAGCAAGATTTTTAAAATCAAAACTAAATAAGGAGAAAGGGCTCTTAGATCTTTTGGACTGCTTTTCAGTTAAACTTGAACTGGATGGATTTAAATTTAATGTCAAAAAAGATAAAAAGTCAGTTAAGTTTATTATCAGTAATTGCCCCTGGCATAATATAATGGCAAAATCAGGCAGAAGCCACCTCTCCGGTAATATTGGAGAAGTAATCTGCAATACCGAATATCAGGTATGGGCAAAAGAATTCGGAGACAATATAAACTTTAAATTAGAAGGAGAAATCTGCAAAGGAGCAAAATATTGCACCATTATTTTTACAAAAAAGAAAATGAGATAATAATTGCACTATTGGTGCGAGAAAAAGCAAAGATTATTTAATTTGGGAGAGTGACTTATGACGAAGCAAGTATTTCGATTTAAGATTGTTCTTGACGATATTTTACCTCAAATATGGCGAGTGATAGAAGTTGAGAGCAACATTACGTTTTATCAGTTTCATCTCATTATCCAGGGAGCAATAGGCTGGACTAATTCACATTTGCATGAATTCAGCGAGGGAAATTTCAGAATAGGTGATACAAGCGAGGAAGTCTGTGAGTTTGGAGATCCTCCGCAATGGGAAGAAAGAGATAAGAAAATAAGCGATTATTTTTCCAAAGATAAAACAAAAATCAGTTACACGTATGATTTTGGGGATAACTGGGAACATACGATTATCCTGGAAGGCATAGAGCCAATACATAAAGGAATAGAATACCCGCGCTGTATTGACGGTGCCCGCGCGTGTCCGCCTGAAGATTGCGGATCGACACCCGGATATTGTCAACTACTCGAAATACTGGCCGACCCCAAGCATGAAGAATATAAAGAAATGAAAGAATGGGCAGGTGATTATAACCCTGAACATTTTGATAAAGAAGAAGCTACAGAGGGGATGCGAAATCCTCTGGATTTAACAGAAATGCTTTAAATCAGAGTTTTCTAAGCGGTAAACGTTCATAGAATAATAAAAGGTAATATAAAAATAGATGTAGAAGATTATTCCAGACGTAATATTGACACCAATCTTTCGGCGTATTACAATATGTAATACGGAGGTGATAAAATGACAACTGTCAGATTAAATAATGAAATACGCAACAAAATTTCTGCCTTGGTTGAGATAGAAAAAACAACAAAATCAGAAATAATAAAAAAAGCAATTATCGAATACTATAAACAACACGCAAGAGATAAAAGTCCATTTGAACTTGGTAAGGATTTGTTTGGCAGATACGGCAGTGGTGAAACTCTATCAGAGAACTATAAAATGAAAATAAAGGAAAGGCTGCATGAAAAACACACTTATTGATGCAGGTCCGCTGATAGCCTTATTTAATAAAAATGATAAATATCATGAAAAAATAAAAAAATTCATTATGGCATATGATGGGATAC
>JAUVXY010000103.1 GCA_030603375.1 Actinomycetes bacterium
TCACACTGATCTTCCTGCGGACAGACTCTGCCACAAATAGCAGGCAGCGAATTTTTTTCGCTTATTTTTTCCAGAGCTTTATCAAACTGCTTTTTGCTGATTAAATCTATAAAGCTTTTTATATCTATCCCTACAGGGCACCCCTCTATGCATCGGGGATTTTTGCATTGCAAACACCTTAGACTTTCCCTGACAGCATCCTCTTCACTGTAGCCCAAAGCTACTTCGTTAAAATTCTTTATCCTCTTCTCTGGAGCCTGCTCTGGCATTTTAGGCCTTACAACTTTAACATTTTCAGATTTTTTATTACTTTTTTTATCCACCGTTTTATACAGCCAAGACCCTCCCTACTTACTGATATCCTTTTTATCTGTTATGCACTTGCATTTTTCTTTATATAAATTCAAAGATTTTTTTTCTTCACTGCGGTACATATTCTGCCTTGTAATCAGCAAATCAAAGTCAACCTTGTGGCCGTCAAACTCCGGGCCATCGACACATACAAACTTTGTTTTTCCACCTACTTCAACTCTGCACGCCCCGCACATTCCAGTACCATCTACCATTATAGAATTTAAAGATACTATAGTATCCAGATTATAAGGCCTGGTTGTCTTAGCCACTGAAGCCATCATAAGTACCGGCCCTATAGCAATAACCCTCGCAATATTTGTTATATTGTTCTTGCTATTCTTTGATGCCCCCTTTAGGATATTTTCTTTTAGATATTGGTCCAGAAGTCCTGATACAAAACCATGAAATCCTTCGGAGCCATCATCTGTGCACACATGCAGTTCATCGCTTACTGACTTCATTTCATCTTTTAAAATAAGCATATCCTTGCTTTTGGCACCAATTATGGAAATTGTATAACTGCCTGCCTTTTTTAACTCTTCCGCTATAGGTAGAATAGGCGCAATTCCCACTCCTCCGCCAACACAGACAACCTTTCCAAAATTTTCAATCTCTGTAGGATTCCCTAAAGGACCTGCCACATCAAGTATGCTGTCCCCTTCCTTCAGCTCTGATAATACGGCAGTAGTTTTCCCTGCTCCCATAGACACCAAACTTATGGTACCATCTTTTCTATCACAACCAGCTATAGTAAGCGGGATCCTTTCACCTTCTTCATTAATTCTTATTATTACAAATTGTCCCGCTTTAGCTTTTTTTGCTACAAGTGGAGCCTCTATATAATACCTGTCTATGCCCTTGCTTAAGTTTTGCTTTTTTGTTATTTTATACAATCTTTTTTTACTCTGTTCTATTTATAAAAACTAAAATAATATTACCACTGGCACCGCCACCGGCAGAAGAACCACCGCAAAACTACCTCCGGAAGATCCATTGCTGTTATTCCGGCTGCTCCCGCCAGTGCGGTGTGATTGCCTGCCCTTCTTAGATATAGTTACTACTTTTCTATCACTATATACACAATTTGTATAAAATTTTTCTGTCAGCTTTTTACTGGTTGAACCATAAGTGATAATCTTTAAAATAGTTTATTTGATTTTTAATTTAAAAAACTTGCGGCACTTAGGACAAATTGTAAAAGGAATTGGGAAACAATATGCTACTTCAAAAGGCAACCTTTTTTATGCCCAAAGTTTTGCCTCCTTAACTTTTTTTACATACTTTAACTACCGCTGGCCTTATCAAAAAATCATCTATCGTGTAACCTTTCCTGAGTACTTCAAGTATAATTCCTTCTCCAACATCTTCTACGTCTTCGGTTGTTGCAGCTTCACATAACTGTGGGTCAAATTCTTTTCCCTTCGGATCTATAACTTTAACATTTTCATTTTTTAATATATCCATTAGCTTTTTATAGATCATATTCACACCTATAAAAAATTCGTCTTTCCCGCTCTTTAGGCCTTTTCCAATTTCTAAAGCTTTTTCAAAGCTATCAATCACCGGAAGTAATTTTTCTATCAAATCTTTATTTGCCCTTTTAATATATTCAGACTGTTCTCTAAAAGTTCTCTTCCTGTAATTGTCATAATCTGCATGCAGTCTTTTAGTCCTGTCTATATACTCATCTTCAATCTTTTTATATTCATCCAATTCTTTTCTCAAAAGTTCTACTTCTTCCAATAGTTCTTCGGCCTCAATTTCTTTTTCCAGTTCTTTTTTATATATGCCTTTTCCTACTCCTTTTTTGGCTTTAGCAAATTTCTCTGGTTCTTCGTTGTCGCCCCCATTACCAGATCCACCGTTTATATTCTTAAAATCTTTTTTTACTTTCTTTTTATTTTTCTCCCTATCCATAGATACTACCCCTTTTCTTATTAGACTATTTAAAACTCAGAAAAAAATAATAATACAAATTATATAATAATAAAATAGAAAATTCGAAGCTTTGTTTAGCTTCTACCACTGCTTTTTACGGTAACATCTCCGGTAGAAACAATTTCATCTGTAAAGTAGTGCCCTCCACAATCAACAGGAGCAAAGTGAAAGTGGAATGTAATTGTATCCTGATTACCTGCAGAAATATTTTGTACCTTAACTGCTATCTTTACTTTCCCGCCCGGCTCCAATCCCTCAACAAGGCTGCCAATTTTTTCAGGTTCTACTATTTTAGTAGAAGTATCAGTTGTAGTGGTTTCACTAACTACGGCAACAGTAGTGCGATCTGTTACAGTTCTGGTTGTGGTTATAGTTATTGTCATTATTCTCTTGCCCTCGCCGGGTGAAGTCTTCTTAGTAGTCGTTGTCTCTGTTGCTGTTTTAGTAAAATAATCATCAACACCATCATCATCGGTATCTTCATCATTATATGTATATTCTGTTTCAGTCTCTGTGGTTCCGCTAACATTTGCCCAGTCTGCAACATGAGTGATATAAACACTTTCATCTGAATAGTAATAATCACTGCTGTCAGGATTCCAGATATGTATTTCCCACAACGGTGAGAGTTCCATCTCTTCGTCAGGCTCTGGATTCAATTTTATCCACGCCATCATCGGCTGTAGATCCAGGGTTATATTTCCGGTATTCGTTATTTCATAATAGCGGTAAAACCATTCCCTTCGGCCTGCGCTTACATCTTCAAATGGGGGTATTTTCTCCATACTTACAGAATAGACAGGCTTTGGGAGAGCAAGTACGTTGCTTGATACAGTATACCCTGCCTCATCCAGAGTCCATACCGTATAGAAATAAGACCTTCCTTCTTCAACTTCATTGTCAATATAAGAGTTTACCGATGCATCAGACAAAGTAGCAATAACGTCGTCTCCGAAATACTCGGGATTAGCACACGGGTCCTCTATTCTAATAATCTTGTATGAGGAAAAGTTTTCATCAGTACTTGGGGTCCAGCTTAAATGATTTCCATCTCCGGCAATATAACCAGAAAGGTCCGATGGATTTGGTGAGCCAGCATCTTTGGAAACCATAATATCTTTTAAAGCAAGATTACTGGCATATCCATCATCTGTCAGTGACCATACAGCTATTTCATTGGCACCCAGGTTAAGGGCTGTATTCTCAAATAAAAATGTTCCATCTTCGCTTTTGTATTCACTAACTACCCTGTTATTTACCTGTAAAAAAACCTGGGAACCGGACTGGCACTCTCCATCTATGTACACAAAAGGATTGCTTACTTTTGAAAAATAAATGCTCTCAATTTCTTTTAAGGAATCAGGGTTGTCATACACCTTGAAAATAATTTTTTTTGGAGTGTCTAGAAATACGCTAATTTTTGTGGGCTCACTTTTCCCCCACGCAGGGTCCACTGCAACAAGCTCTATCGTGTTTTCTCCTTTGATAATTTTTATTCCATCATAAGTTTCAAAACAACCATTATTATCTACAGCAATATCGCTTAGCTCCAGTATCCCATTTACGTAAACTTCTATTTTACAGCCCTTGTCTGCATAACCTTTGACAAAAATTAATCCATATTCTCCGTTAGCGCGCAACTCTTCATTTGGTAAATGCGATGTAATGGTAGGAGAATTTACTATTTTTTCTTTTATATCTGAAAGCTTCTCGCTAATATCATTTTCATACAGTAAATCAGTTTCTGCCTCACTGTCACTTGCAGCAATCTCTGGGCTTAAACTTTCGCTTCTGCCGGAACAACCAGAAGTATAAGCAATAACAGTAACGCTACATAATAAAAGCACGATGACCAATTTTATTTTTTTTATCATGTTTTTAATTGTTCATTCTACTAAAATGTAATGATTTTATAATAAAATATATTACTTTTTATATAAAGGTTTTTTTAAAAACAATTTTCCATTTATTATTTTCCTCAATTAGGTATATATATTTTTTATACCGCTTCAATTCTCCATTTTTATACCTAATTTCAAATTCTGCCACTACCTTGCTCATGTTATTTTCATATCCCAGATAGACTGTTCTTTTGACATCTATTCCATCCACACCAGAAAGTATGTTTACGAATTCTCTTGCAAACTTTTCTCTGCTGATATTATTTTTATCATTATTTGGCAACAAATTATCATATATATAATAAGCATCCTCATTGTTCAAAGATTGCATGAAATCTAATACTGCTTTTTCTGGTTCCGTTTTAAAAAAATATGCCACATCAAGCTTTTTATCATACTCTCTGCATCCTGTCATAATAAAAATACTTAAAAATATCAGTATGCCGCATAGTATATTATAAAAATTATTTTTAGTTAACTTCACCACTATTTAAAAAATAATCTTCTGAATCACATTTATTACCACAATTATTATAACATTGCTATTTTAGTATTATAACACTACTGCCATATTATCTTAACAAGACAGAAGATCGGTAATGGTAACCTGTGCCAAACTGTATCTATGTTATAGTCTGTAAAAATAAGGCAATAATTAAAAACTACTTCTTAGATATTCAATTACTGCTTCAGCTATACACTTGCTTATAGCCATTTGATACGATGATTTCTTTAAATTTTCCCTTTCATGCACATTTGAAATAAAAGCAGGCTCAACAAGGACAGATGTCATAGATGTTTCTTTTAAA
>JAUVXY010000129.1 GCA_030603375.1 Actinomycetes bacterium
TACATAAATATTATATATATTATGTATTAGGTCACTACATTGGCACCCCATATGGGAAAAGCCCACTATATGGGGTTATGAGTACTGGAAAAAGGGCTAAAATCAGGTGATTTTAGGTGAATTTATCGAGAGTTGGGTTAGTTCTCCCTCATCAACTTCTCGGACTATAGCAGGTGTGATCTCTATTTTATTTCCTTTTAGAGCGAGATTTAGAATAGTGTTGGCGCTTATCTCAAGCTTCTTGCGAAACTCTATAGGAATGGTGATCTGCCCTCTGGATAATGGCTTAACAATTTTAGTCATAAGTTTTTTCTGATCAGCCAATCTAAGCACCTCCTTATTTCAGATTATCAGTAATACATATTTATTGTATTACGGGAATACTATTTCAACAATCAGTTGGGGGAATAGTATTCGTTCTATTGTAAATCATGTATTTAGTAGTATAATAAAATTGCAGAAATGCAGAAATACTGAAGTTGCGTTGAATGTATCTAATATAAAAATTCTAAATAAAATAAGGTAAAAGAAAGGGAGGTGCTAAAAGATGGGTTCTATAAATAGCGTGGTTAAAATACAAAGCAGATATCAAATTACTATTCCTTCAGTAATTAGAAAAGCCATAGGCTTAGATGATAAACAGCTTTTTAAAATTATAGCAGATGAAGACTCAAGAAAAATTATATTGGAGCCTATTGCCACTATACCAGAGGATCAAAAATATTTCTGGTCAGAAGAGTGGCAAAAAGAGGAAAAGCTTGTAGAAAAGGAAATAAGAGAAGGAAAGTTAGAGGCACCGAAAAATATAGATGAAGTCTTGAAAGGTTTAGAGTAAGTGCTGTTAAAAATAAGAAGATCTAAAAGGTTTAAAAAGAATGCAAAAAGAGTTGATAAAGAAGTGATTTCTATTCTTAGAACCAAACTAGAAATTTTTGTGAAAAATCCTTTTCATCCTTCACTTGGCACAAAGAAAATTAAGCATTCGGATAGGATATATGAGCTGAGAATAAATAGAGATATAAGAGTTACATGGCAATATGATAAAGAAAACGAAGATACAATTATATTAAGAAATATTGGGTATCATGACAAAACTATAAAAAATCCTTAAAAAGTTTTTATTTTCACTTCTTTTACCAATCTTTTTACTTCATTTAGCTGAATCTGTCCCGGGGTGTCATTTAGCAGGTTTGCGCTTCCGCATGAAACAGAAAATTTTAAAGCATCCTCAGCGCTGTAGCCATTCAGCATTGAATACATAAATCCAGCATTTACTGAGTCACCGGAACCTATGCTGCTAATGCGGTCTTCAATGTGCGGGGGTTTAGCTGCAATGCAGCTGTTTTTATCGCAATATATCACTTCTCTTGAACCGTCTGTTATCATTATTTTTTTTATTCCGTCTGCTATATATTTTTCTAGTATATCTACAATTTCCCTGCGGTTATTTTTGTCATCAGAAATTTTATTTACCTCTTTTAACTCTTTTAAATTTATTTTTAAAATTTCTGGCAAGGATAGGAGACCTTCAGAAAGTGGTGCTCCCGACGAATCAAGAAGTACCGTTACCTCTTTTTTCTTAAGGATGCTGATTATTTTTTTGTAAATATTTACATCAATATTTCTGGGAAGACTTCCGCCAATTACAAAAATATCCCCCTTCGCCGGCAGAGTTCTAATTTTGTCCATAAGCAGTTCAGTTTCACTCTTGTGGATAAAAGGTCCGATCTCATTTAATTCAATAAGATTTTTTTCTTTTTTTTCAATTATTTTTATATTTATTCTGCTTGCGCTTTTTGTTTTCATAAAATCAGTTTTTATGTTCTCACTGGCAAGCGTATTGATTATAAAATCATAAAAGTTTCCTCCGCAAAAACCAAAAGCCAAACTTTTGATGCCAAGGCAGCTTAACGCTCTTGAAATATTTATTCCCTTGCCTCCAACAGAGATAGTCTTAATTTCTGCCTTGTTTGTACTGTCTTTTGACAGATAACCAGTTTCATAAGTAATATCAATCGCAAGGTTTAATGTTAGTGTATATATCATATTAAAGTATTTAAAAACTCTGAAGGCGAAATGGCCGCGATGTTCCGAAATGACTTCAGATTTGATTTTTCATAGCATTTCTTCTGTATATTTTGTATATATAAATCATACATGCATTTAATTACGAAATCAATTTTGTTTTTGTAGTTATTTGGAATTAAGAGTAAAATTTTGTAAAGTATTAATGACAGTTGTTAAATAACTATGTTTAATGTAAAAGGCGATGTTTTAGGAGGAGCTAAGTGTCTGAAGTTTGGCTTAATGCTTTCTTGGGAAAAATTGGAAAATACATTGTAACTTTTTTAGTTGATTATTATTACTATTTGGTTCCGGTAATTGTTGTATACGGGATTTTTTTAACGATTTCAGCATATAATCTTAAAAGAATTGATAAAAGGGTTAATTCAGAAATAGTGAACCAGGCTAAAAATGTAATTAAGGAAAATCCTGATATTAATTATATCGATTTTATAGAAAAACTTGAAATTCCATGGGAGGATATTGTAAGAGATTGTTCTTTTTTCCCGTTCATTTCTCAGGAGATAGGCCTATGGGTTAACAGGACCAATGCTTACAATGCACGGAAAATAATTATGTATGACAAAGAAAAAATAAGGCTGGTCTTAGAAAGAAGCGGGTTGTTTATCTCTAAGAGAGGCAGCAGTATGCGTAAAAATTTATATTTAGATTACATTCACAAAATAACAAAAAGGGAAAAATAAGTTTTTATAAAAACAGGTTAAGAATAGGCTTTATAATCTGAAGAAGTATCCAGAAAAATAAATTAGAGCTGCCTCCGATACTTGAAACCCGGCTGTACCCTTCAGTAAGTTCCATATTGTATTTTAAAAATAAATTAGTAAGCAAATTTCCCATGTCAGCTGTGACAAAAAGCACAATAGGGATTATTATTATTGCTGAAATAAAACTTCTAAAGATATCACCTCCTGATAGAGCAATAGCCCAGATGAGTATAAGAGGGATCATTATCAGGTCAGCATTTGGGAGAAGCGTATTGCCCGGCAGCAGAGTTGCCATATAAACACTTAAAGGAATAACAATAATGGAAAGCCCAATTACAGAAGGATGACCCACAAAAATAATGGAATCCAGACCAATGTATATTGGTCTCTTTGTAATTCTGTGTTTTATAAAACTTCTGATACTGTCTATGGTTGGAGCCAATCCCATAAAAAGAATGTTTATTGCTCTTGGAAGCAGTATCATGATGATAGATAATTTTAGCCCTGAAGTAAAGCCATATAAAAAATTAGGGCCGATATTTAGATAGAAATTTTTATATTTTGTAATTATCCCTATGATAAATCCTAAAATGAATCCAATTATCATTGGTTCAGAGAAGATGCCGAGTCTGTACTGAATTTCTTCATAGAAGATGTGTATTTTTTTAACTAGTGGAATTTTATTTAAAACAGTAGTTATAAGGTGGGAAACAGGAGCCCAGCATATGACATTGGCCTGGGGGTTTGACACTCCATTTAGGCCAAAGTAGCTTTCTATGTTATGGGCATAGATATCTGACAGGACAAGGGTTATGGAAGCAATCACCATAGAAATTAATATCCCAATCCATTGCATTTCAGTGATGGTAAAAATAATGGAGCCGGCAAGTAAAAAACTCCAGTAATTCCACAAATCTATGTTTACCGTTCTTGTGAGTCTCAAGACAAGCATAAGTATATTTAAAAAGATTGTTGCTATAATTATT
>JAUVXY010000068.1 GCA_030603375.1 Actinomycetes bacterium
GCCATGGACCTTAAATCCAGTATTGCAAACTCCCAGAACCTCTCCGATGTCTCTGTTAACATCCTCCCTGTCAAGCCCACCTATCAAATCTATATCCCTTTCCTTTACAAGCTCTCCTGAAATTGCCTTTCCCATTTTTCCACAAATTCCAAACACAGCCACTCTTTTCATTTAGCCCTCCCTTTGCTTACATCTCCTAGAGTTACAAGACTCATTTTTTCTGGCTCAAAATATTTCCAGACTATCTTATTTAGCTCATCCAACCCAACATTATCTATTTTTGTTAATATCTGATTTATAGGCTCAATTTCATTATCAAGCAGCAGTCCTTTGCCAAGCCTTGACATTCTGGAACTAATGTTTTCAATATTTAAAACAATACTACCCTTAATATTCTCTTTTGCTCTGCTTAATTCAATATCTTTTATCCCATTTTTTTTAATATCTTTTATTTCGTTTTCTATAAATTCTATTACCCTGTAAACATTATTCAAAGACGTTGCAGCATACGCAACCACAACCCCGGTATCAATATATTCTACATCATTTGCAAAAATTGAATATGACAATCCTTTTTCTTCCCTGACTTTTTGAAAAAGTCTGCTGCTCATGCTGCCGCCAAGTATATTGGTAAATATTGAAAGTGGATATTTATCAATACTGTTCCGTCTGCACCCTAATCCGCCATAACATATATGTGCAGCTTTTGTCTTGCTTTTATATATTTTTTTAATACTTCTTGGTTCAGGTTCTCTTATATCATAACAATTACAATGTTTTTTGTTTTTACTTTCTGCATCATAAATATTCTCTTTTACAGCATTAACAAGATCTTTGTGTTTTATGTTCCCTGCTGCCGATATCACAATATTACTTAACATAATTTTTTTATAAAAATCCCATATAGTAGAATTACTTATGCTGCCTAGAGATTTTCTGTTGCCAAGAACAGGGAGACTTAGCGGATGTCCATTTAAAATTACCTTATAAAAATAATTAAACACATTATCGGAAGGGTTGTCTTTGGACATCTTTATTTCTTCAAAAATGATTTTCTTTTCTGTTTTTATATTTTCTGGTAGAAAAGAAGGATTCAATACAATATCAACCAACAGCTCCAGACATTGCTGTAAATGAGTGTCAATAAAATCTGCATATACGCATGTATTTTCTTTATCCGTGAAAGCATTAAATTCAGCTCCCACAGAGTCAAAAGCAATAGCTATATCCCTATAGCTCCTCTTTTTAGTTCCTTTAAACAGAAGATGTTCTATGAGATGGGTTATACCACTGGTACTGCTATTCTCGCATCGAGAACCCATACCTATCCAGATTCCCAATGAAATTGACCTGAAGTAAGGGATATACTCGCTGACTATTCTTAGCCCGCAATCAAGCTCTGTTATCTCATATTTATCAAACTTTAAATTACTTAAAAAACTTATTTTACAATCTACCTCATTGCTAAAAGAATTACTAAATATCAACTCTCTCTAATGCTATTTTTTTAGCTCTCTTATCTATGCTGGATACTTTTACCATTATTTTGTCACCAAGATTTAATACATCCTCAACCCTGCTAATTCTTTTATCAGATATTTTAGATATATGAAGAAGCCCGTCTAAGCCAGGAATTAAATTAATAAAAGCTCCAAATTTTGTTATTCCTACCACTGTTCCTAAAAATTCTTCCCCTTCTTCAATATCATCAATATCTTTTAAAACAGCCTCGATTCTTTTTTTTGCAAGCTCAGTATTTTTGTCATCAGAAGAAGTAATTGAAACCATGCCAGAACCTTCAAAATCATATATTTCAATTTCATCAAGCTTGAACTCTTCCTTAATGCTTTTAACATTTCTACCGCCCGGGCCAATAACTTCTCCTATTTTTTCCCTCGGAATTTTAAATATAGTTATTTTTGGAGCGCTTTTTGAAAGATGTTCCCTTGGCTCCTGAATTGTTTCAAACATCTTACCAAGAATATACATCCTGCCCTCATGAGCTCTGCGAAGCGCTTCTTTTAAAATATCTATATTTATGCCCTTTATTTTAATATCCATCTGCAGAGCAGTTATGCCATTTTTTGTTCCAGCTACTTTAAAGTCCATATCACCATAAAAATCTTCTACTCCCTGTATATCAGACAATACCACAAGATCATCGTTGCTGCCTTTTATCAGTCCCATTGCTATACCGGACACAGGATTTGATATCGGGACCCCTGCATCCATTAGTGCCAGTGTGCTTCCACATACACTTGCCATTGATGATGAGCCGTTGGACTCTAAAATTTCCGACACCAGCCTTAACGAATAAGGAAATTTACTTTCCTCTGGTATCACAGGCTTTAATGCTCTCTCAGCCAGAGCGCCATGACCAATTTCTCTTCTTTTCGGGCCCCTCATGAACCCTGTCTCTCCAGTAGCATATGGCGGAAAATTGTAATGGTGGATAAATCTTTTAAATTCTTCTACTTCAAGGCTGTCTATCCTTTGAGCTTCTTTTATGGAACCAAGGGCTAAAACTGTAAGTGCTTGTGTTTTTCCCCTTGTAAAAAGTCCTGTTCCATGTGTAGTGTCAGGAAATAATCCAACTTCACAACTAACTTTTCTAATTTCATCAGTTTTTCTCCCGTCGGGCCTTATTTTCTTGCTCAGCACCATCTCTCTTACTAGTTCTCTCTCTATTTCCTTGAGACTTACTATTATACTTTCTCTATCTTCTGGAAATTCTTCTTCAACTGCTTCTATTACTTCTTTCTTAATTATTTGCACCTCATCCTGCAGATAACCCTTATCGCTGACTTCAAGCAACTGTTCCATGCTGCCCTCATTTGCATGTTTTACTATGGAGTCTATTACTTTCTGTATCTTAGCTGAAGCTAGTTCTTTTACCTTTTCAGCAACTTTCTTATTTAATTCAAATTTGGTTACTTCTTTTTTCTTCTTGCCTACTTTTTCCTTAAATTCTTTTTGAATATTTATAATTTTTTTAATCTCCGGATGAGCCATTCCAATGGCTTCTATAACTACGTCTTCACTTGCCTCCTTGCCGCCAGCTTCTACCATCAGTATTGCATTTTCTGTCCCGGCAATAACGATATCTATAATACTCTTGCCTATCTCCTCGTAAGTAGGATTAAAAACCCATTTTTCATCTACTTTAGATACTCTCACTGCTGCAATTGGATCATCAAAAGGTATGTCAGATATGTAAAGAGCCATTGAAGCACCGTTTAATATTAAAACATCATAAGGGCTCACCTGATCAACTGAAACAATGGTGCCTATAACCTGAACTTCATTCCTTATATTCTTATCAAACAGGGGTCTTAGAGATCTATCAGTTATCCGTGCTATGAGAATAGCTTTATCACTGGCTCTCCCTTCTCTTTTAAAAAACCCCCCGGGTATTTTACCTGCTGCGTACATTCTTTCTTCAATGTCAACTACTAATGGGAAAAAATCCAGTCCCTCTCTCGGATTTTCACTCATAACTGCAGTAACCAAAACTCCGCTGCTTCCGGATCTGACCATTACAGAACCGTTTGTCTGTTTCGTTAATTTCCCTGTAGCAAATATTATTTTTTTACCGCCAATCTCAACTTCACAACTTTTTTCTACATTACCTATATTGTCTTCCACTTATTGGTACTTCCTTCCTCTTTTCATCTTTGCCTCATCTATTATTATTTTCTCAACTTAAGCTTTTTGATTAATTTCTTGTATCTGCTAATATCATTGTTCTTCAGATACCCCAAAAGCCTCTTTCTTGAACCTACCATCATTACCAGCCCTCTTCTTGAATGATGATCTTTTTTATTTTTCTTCAAATGTTCATTTAGCATGTTAATCTTTGAAGTAAGTATTGCTACCTGAACTTCCGTTGAACCAGTATCACCCTCATGAGCCTTAAATTTATCAATTATATCTTTTTTATCTTCCTTAACTAAACCCAATTTTAACTTACACCTCCCACTTTTAAATCTTCAAATAATTTATCACAACTGGCATGTAATTACAATCGTATTTATTCAGTATTGCACTTCACAATTTAGTTTAAAATATTTGACTGCATTTTCTAAATCTATTTTAATCTGTGCGACCAGTTCATCCCTACTGCTAAATATAACTTCGCCCCTGAGTCTTTTTAAAAAATAAATTTTTATTTTTTTACCATATATGTTCCCATTAAAATTAATTATAAAAGCTTCGATCCACTTTTTATTATTACCAAAAGTGGGATTATCGCCAATATTTACAAGGGCCGGTAATTTTTTGCTGCTTCCGCTTATTTTTACCATACCGATATAGACCCCGTCCTTTGGAATTACAAAAATTTTAGGTACGCCGATATTTGCTGTTGGAAATCCCAGCTCTTTTCCTCTACCTAAAGCTTTACTAACTGTTCCTGCAACATAGGGGCATCTTCCAAGAATTAAATTAACTTTTTCCAGGTCACCTTCCAAAAAGTATTTTCTTACAGCAGTGCTTGATGCTGCAACTCCGCCAGCTTTATAAAGAGAAACTATATTAACTTTTATTCCAATAGGAGAAAAATAATTTTTTAAAAAAATTCCACTCCCTTTTCTATCACGGCCAAAACGGAACCCTTCCCCAACAAATATTTCTCTTACATGAAATCTATCCGTTAATATTTCTTTGCAAAACTGCTCTGGTTCTAACATTGAAAAATTTTTATCAAACTTAACAGTTGCTACAAAATCAACTCCCAAACTTTTTATTAACTTAATTTTATCCTCAAAAGAAATGATGAGTTTTTTGTGCATCCTACCTTTTATTACATTAAGCGGATGATTTTCAAAAGTTAGGACAATGCTGATGCCTTTTACTTCTTTTGCTCTTTTTACACACTGTTTTATTATTTTTTTGTGCCCAAGGTGAACTCCATCAAAGGCTCCAATTACAATAATAGCACTTTCCCCTTTAAAATAATCTTCAGTTATATCATCTAACCGAATTAGTTTAGCCAAATACTGCACCTTTCAATTGTTTATTTTCTATAACTCTTTTTGCTTAATGAAAAATATAAAATGTTTACAGAAAATCAACAGATAATGATACTTTTTGTCAATTTCATGTATTCATTAAAACATTTTTTATAATCAGTTTCATTAAAAATTTCATGTATTGCCATTAATTTACCACCTGTATCTTTTATTTTTACCAGCTCTCCCTTTTTTAAAACCATGCGACTTTTAATCTTACTATTGTCAATCATCATTTTTGATACAGGCTGTCCGTTCTTTACCATTTTTTTATATTCGTCCTTTACATATATATCCTGGTTATCACGCAATACTTCTTCTAAAGAAATAAAAAAAGGTTTTTTGTAAAGATCCTCACTATCAAATTTTTCACTTACAAAATCCTCCAGCTTAATACTATTTTTAACATTAAAAGTTCCAATTTTAGTTCTTGTTAAACTTTTGACAGCTGCTCCGCAACCAAGCATTTCGCCAACTTCGTTAGCTATGGATCTGACATAGGTGCCTGAACTGCAATTAATCCTGACTGTAAGTATGTCGCCTGCTAATGATAACATACCAATATTATTAATTTTAACCAGTCTCGGTTCTGCTTTTACCTTCTTGCCTTTCCTTGCATAGTAATACAGCGGCTTTCCTTTGTATTTAATAGCAGAATATATTGGAGGCACCTGTCTGTACTCGCCGATTAAGCTGGAAAGCTTTTTTTCTGTATCAGCAGCATTTAGATTTTTAATTTTTTTACTTTCTACAATCCTTCCATCCAAATCCCAGGTATCTGTGACAACACCAAGCTTAAACTCAGATACATATTCCTTGTCCATGGATAAAAAATAATAGGATAGCCTGGTAGCCTTATTTAGAAGAATAATTAACAGGCCCTTAGCAAGTGGGTCAAGCGTTCCTGCGTGGCCTATTTTTCTCAAAAAAAAATTTTTTTTATCTCCCTTATAACGCCGTATGAAGTTATGCTGGAAGGCTTGTTAATCAGTAAAACTCCATTAAAATTTTGAAATAATTTTGATTTTACGCTACTCATCATTTTTATCATCCCGCCTGTCTCTTACAGCGCTTGCTAATTTTGAAATTACATTCTTTAGCTTACCATTTTCAGAATACGCTGAAGCCATTTTATGGCCGCCCCCGCCAAATAAACTTGCTATTTTTGAGACATCTACACTGCTGTCTGAGGACCGGAGACTGACTTTAAATTCATTCCTGCCTACCTGCTTAAATAATGCTGTAATTTTTGCATCTTTTACGCTTCTTATGATTTCAATTATCCCATCGCTGGATGAAAAAGGTAATTCAAGCGTCTTAAAATCCTTCTGCAGTATGTAAGAATGGACCAACTTTTCCGCTTTTAGCAACTTGACTCTCCCTAAAACCAGCTGCATCAGCTTAAACCTGTTGTATGGTTCTTTTTCGTAAATATTATTAAATACTTCAGAAGCGCTTATGCCATACTCCATTAAATGTCCGGCTACCCTGTGTACCGAAGGTGAAGTATTTGAATATTGAAATTTGCCAGTATCTGTAAGTATCCCGACATACAGGCCAAGGGCTACTCTGCGGTTTAAGCTTTTTTTAAAATCCCTGATTATTATGTCGTATATTATTTCTGATGTAGCCGATTTTTCAGGAACCACTATGTTCATATCTCCAAAATTAGTGTTGCCCTGATGATGGTCTATGTTTATTACTTTTTTTGAACATTCTCTTAATTTGTTAAAATCCAGCTTAATTCTATCTCTGTCGGCACTGTCAAGACAAATGCTTATATACCTTTTACTGTTTAGGTTTACATCATCCAAATTTCTCTTTATGATCCCGGTATGAGGAAGAAATTTATATTGATATGGAATTTCACTGTTGCAAACCATAAATACATTTTTTTTTAAATTGCTTATTACATCATACACCGCTACCATTGATCCCATGGCATCTCCGTCAGGAAATGCATGAGTTGTCAGTAAAAAATCATCACTTTTAGAAATGACGTCTGACAATCTATCAAATAATTTATCCAAGTTCAATTATATTCCTTATGTATTAACGATCTCTATCTTTGTCTGTCTAATTTCTCTAAAATCTTAGTTATCCTAATTCCTCTATCAACTGAGTTGTCGTACACAAAATTTATCTTTGGCATACTTCTTAATTTTATTCGTTCATTTAAATTCTTTTTGATGAAGCCTTTGCATTGATCCAGGCCCTTCATGCTGTCATATATCTTTTTCTTTTCACCCATAATGCTGACAAAAACATTTAGCCAGCTATAATCGTGTGAAAGCTCAACACCGGTTATTGTTACAAATCCAATTCTTGGATCCTTTACTTTCGTATTTACTATAAAACTTATTTCTCTTTGTAAATCTATTTCCATTCTTTTTGTTTTGTCCATAAGTAAATCCACCACTAAAGAATTTCTTTTTCTTCATATACCTCTATAATATCGCCTTTGTTTATATCCTGATAATTTTCTATCCTTAACCCACACTCATAGCCAGCGGCAAC
>JAUVXY010000047.1 GCA_030603375.1 Actinomycetes bacterium
ATAAAAAGACCAATTATAGGGGTTGTAAATTCAGCAAATGAACTGATACCAGGACACATGCATCTTGACAGTATTGCAGAAGCAGTAAAAGCAGGAATAAGGACAGCAGGAGGCACTCCCCAGGAATTTTCTACCATAGGCATCTGTGATGGTATAGCCATAAATCATGTTGGAATGAAATATTCTCTGGCAAGCAGGGAAATAATAGCTGACAGCATTGAAGCAGTTTGTATGGGCCATCCCTTTGATGCGCTGGTATTTGTCACTAACTGTGACAAAATTGTGCCCGGGATGATTATGGCTGCGTTAAGGCTAAATATCCCTTCAATTGTAGTAAGCGGAGGTCCAATGCTGGCTGGAAGATTTAAAGAAAAAGACATTGATTACAGCACATGCTATGAAGCAATAGGCATGTATGAAAAAGGTGAATATAGTGATGAAGATTTATATGAAATTGAGGAAGAAGCCTGTCCATCGTGCGGAAGCTGTTCCGGTATGTTTACTGCAAATTCTATGAATTGCCTGTCAGAAGCTATCGGCATTTCTCTTCCCGGAAACGGCACCATTCCGGCAGTTTTTTCAAAAAGAATAAGACTGGCTAAAATGGCCGGGATCAAAGTTATGAATCTTTTAGAAAAGAATATAAAACCAAGGGACATAATAACCATAGATTCAATCAAAAATGCTCTGGCAGTGGATATGGCAATTGGATGCTCAACAAATACGATACTTCATCTGCCTGCAATTGCTCATGAAGCCAGGGTTGACTATTCATTAGAGATGGTAAATGAAATAAGCAAAAAAACACCCAACTTGTGCAGATTGAGCCCGGCCGGAAAGTATCACCTGATGGACCTATATCAGGCTGGTGGCGTAGAGGCCATGATGAATGAGTTGCTTAAAAATGGCCTTATAAATGGCGACCTGATAACTGTTACAGGTAAAAAAGTAAAAGATAACTTATCGGGAAGCAGGATTTTAGATGAAGAAGTTATAAAAAAAGTTTCAAATCCTTACAGCAAGGATGGAGGCATTGCTGTAATGTGGGGAAATCTGGCTCCAGAGGGATGTGTGGTAAAAAAATCAGCTGTGGACCCCTCCATGCATTACCACAAGGGTAAGGCAAGGGTGTTTGACAGCGAAGAAGAATCTGTTGATGCTATCTTAAACGGGAAAATCAATGCTGGAGAAGTTCTTGTAATCAGGTATGAGGGCCCAAAAGGCGGACCCGGAATGAGGGAAATGCTGGCTCCAACTTCTGCAGTGGCAGGAATAGGGCTCGACAAAAAGGTAGCGCTAATTACTGATGGCAGGTTCTCGGGTGCAACCAGAGGTGCGTCTATTGGACATGTATCACCGGAAGCACAGGCTGGCGGACCTATCTGCATAGTTGAAGACGGGGACACAATAGAAATAGATATACCCAATAATAAAATAAACATTCTTTTAGATGATAAGGAAATAGAAGAAAGAAAAAAAAGATGGAGCCCGCCTGAAATAAAAATAAAAGAGGGTTATTTGTATAGATATTCAAAGAGTGTAACCTCTGCTGCAAACGGGGCCGTATTGGAATAAACCAAAACTGGAAATTATTGCAAAGTGAAATTTATTGTATGATTAATTATTTTTAAATTTTAGAAAAGTTTTATTAATAAAAATAAAACAAGATGTTATAATCATCAAAATTGTTATAAAGTTGTTACTAACATAGGGAGTACAGAATATGAGTAAAATTACAGGTGCGCAGATGCTGCTAAAGTGTCTTGAAAAAGAAGGGGTAGATGTTATATTCGGCTATCCCGGAGGTGTTATGATACCCATATATGATGCAATTTTTGATGGCAATTTAAGACATATACTGGTGCGTCATGAGCAATGCGCTGCCCATGCAGCGGATGGGTATGCAAGGGCTACCGGAAAGACAGGAGTATGCATGGCAACCTCTGGCCCCGGCGGAACAAACCTGGTAACCGGAATAGCAAATGCTTATATGGATTCAATTCCCATGGTAGCAATAACTGGCCAGGTTGCAACAGGAGTGATAGGAACAGATGCTTTTCAGGAAGCTGATATAACCGGGATAACTTCACCAATTACAAAACACAACTACCTGGTTAAGAGCATAGAAGAACTTCCGGTTGTAGTAAAAGAAGCTTTTTACATTGCATCTACCGGAAGGCCCGGACCTGTACTTGTTGATATTCCTGTAGATGTTTTAAAGAGCTTAATAGATAAAAATACAAAGGTTGAAGTAAAATTGAATGGCTATAAGCCCACATATAAGGGTAATTTGAGGCAGATCAAACAGGCAGCAAAAAAGATATTTTCCAGCAAAAAGCCGGTGATATTTGCCGGAGGTGGAATAATCTCATCAGGTGCAAGCAGTATCTTAACGGAATTTGCCAAAAAAGCTAATCTACCTGTTATTACTACTTTACTTGGGAAAGGGTGCTTTCCGGAAAATGATGAGCTTTCTCTTAGAATAGCCGGAATGCATGGCACAAAGTATGCAAACCTGGCATTTACAGAAACAGATCTTATAATAGCTGTAGGAGTTAGATTTGATGACAGGGTAACCGGTAAATTATCTGAGTTTGCTCCTGAAGCAGAAGTAATACATATTGATATTGATCCTGCTGAAATAGGAAAAAATATAAAAACAAATATACCAATAGTAGGTGATGCAAAATCTGTTTTAAAAGATTTAAGCAATGAATACGAAAAAATAATTAGCAGCAAAGGCAACACTGACAGAAGCGAGTGGCTTGGCAGGCTAAAAGGATTAAAACAAAAATATCCTCTTAAATATGACAGGGATTCTAAAAAATTAAAGCCTGCTTACATTGTGGAAAAGATTTATGAGGTAACAAAAGGAGATGCTATAATTTGTACAGAGGTGGGCCAAAACCAGATGTGGGCAGCGCAGTTTTATAAATCCAGCCAGCCAAGAACTTTTATTTCTTCCGGCGGACTGGGAACAATGGGTTTTGGGCTCCCGGCTTCTATAGGAGCAAAAGTGGGAAGACCTGATAAAACAGTAATAGATATAGCTGGCGATGGAAGCATCCAGATGGTATCGCAGGAGCTTGCAACTGCTGTTACCGGTAAGGTCCCCATAAAGATTATGCTGCTTAATAATGGGTATTTAGGCATGGTGAGGCAGTGGCAGGAGTTATTTTATAACAGGAGATATTCTGAAACCTGTATAAAAAATTGTGTGGATTTTGTAAAATTAGTTGAGGCTTATGGCGGTGTTGGGCTGAGGGTTAAGGAAAAGCGCGATGTGGAAGGCGCCATTAAAAAAGCTCTGGAAATAAATAATCTGGTACTGGTAGATTTCTGGATAGAAATGGAAGAAAATGTTTTTCCGATGGTAGCGCCGGGAGCGCCGATAAATAAAATGTTGGAAGATAATAAATAGGTGGTACAAATGAATCATATTATTTCAGTACTTGTAGAAAATAAGGCAGGCGTGCTTGCAAAAATATCAAGTCTTTTCAGCAGGAGAGGTTTTAACATTGAAAGTCTGGCAGTTGGTCCAACCGAAAATGATGAAATTTCCAGAATAACAATAGTTGTTAATGCAGAAAAGCACGGTATTGAGCAGGTTGTAAAACAGCTTTACAAGCTAATTAATGTTATTAAAATCCAGGAGCTTGACCCTTTAAACATTGTAGAGAGGGAGTTAGTTCTAATTAAGGTAAGCACTGATTCTAAAACCAGGGCTGAAGTGCTTGAAATAGTAAATATATTTAGAGCTAATATCGTGGATGTAGGCAAAAAATCTCTCCTTGTTGAGATTACCGGAACCAGAAGCAAGGTAAATGCACTTGAAGAGATGCTGAGGCCTTATGGAATTTTAGAACTTGTAAGAACAGGCAAGATAGCCTGCAGCAGGGGCAGTAAAAGCTAAAAGTATTTTCTGATTTAATTTAAATTTTTTTATTGTTGATTTATGCAGATAATTTATAACTAATCTATTCAAAGGAGCGCAAAATGGTAAAAAGATACATACTAACGCCTGGTCCCACACCTATATCTGAAGAGGTGCTGATGGAGCATGCAAGGCCTCTAATGCACCACAGGTCACCGGAATTTTCAAAAATTTTTATAGAAGTTACAGACAAGCTAAAGAAATTTTTCAAAACAGAAAATGATATTTTTATACTTACAGCTTCCGGAACAGGAGCTATGGAAGCAGCGGTAACAAATTCTTTTTCTGCAGGTGACAGGGTACTTGTTGCGAGCGCAGGAAATTTTGGGGAAAGATTTAAAAAAATAAGCAGTAAATTTGGTCTTAACGTAATTTCTCTTGATTATGAGTGGGGAGATGCAGTAAATCCTGAGGACATTAAAAAGTCATTGGACGAAAATCCTGACATAAAGGGTGTTATGCTTCAATTTAGTGAAACTTCTACAGGGGTGTTAAATGATATAAAAACCGTGGGCAGCATTGTAAAGAAGTATAAAGCAATACTTATAGTTGATGCCATTAGCGGAGTTAGAGCATCTGATCTCAGGGCTGATGAATGGAATCTTGACATTGTACTTGGCGGTTCCCAGAAGGCGCTTAGCGCCCCAACAGGAGTTGCTTTTATAAGCGTAAGCCCCAAGGCATGGAAGCTTATAGAAAAATCCAATATGCCGCGTTTTTATTTTGATCTTTTAAGCGCAAGAGAGGCATCACTTAGAAAACCTCCTCAGACTCCATGGACACCGGGTATTTCTATAATAGTGGCTATGAACAAAGCTTTGGATATGCTATTTGAGGAAGGTCTTGAAAATGTATTTAAAAGGCATAGCGTTCTGACAATGGCTACACAAAAAGCTATAGAAAAACTGGGTCTTGAACTGCTTGTAAAAGACGAGAGCAAAAGAGGGTACTCTGTAACTGCTGCAAGGGTTCCTGAAGGAATTGATGGAAAAGAGCTTACAGGCATAATGCGTACAAAATATGGCGTGACTATAGCAGGCGGCCAGGGCAAACTTAAGGGAAAAATTTTCAGAATGGCGCATCTTGGATACTTCGGAATATTTGACGCCATCATTGCCGTATCAGCGCTTGAGATGGCCTTAAAAGATCTTGGTTATAAATTTGAAATAGGTGCAGGTATTACAGAAGTTGAGAGAGTGTTTATGGAAAATAATTATTTAAATACTTAAGGCAAGGAGTCTTCGTGAAAAAGAAAATTATAGTTACAGATAAACTTTCACCTAAAGCTATAAAAAAGCTTGAAGAAGAGTTTGCAGTAGATGTAAAAAATGGTTTAACCCCGGATGAGTTAAAGCAGGAAATAAAGGGCTATGATGGGATACTCATCAGAAGCGCCACAAAGCTTACTTCTGACATTATAGATTCTGCGGATAATTTAAAAGTGATTGGAAGAGCTGGCGTAGGAGTTGATAATGTTGATCTGGAAACAGCTACCAAGAAGGGAATAACTGTTGTAAATGCTCCAATGAGCAATACTATTACAGTGGCAGAGCATACAATAGCTCTTCTTATGGCGCTTGCGAGGAAAATCCCTGCAGCTAATGCTTCTTTAAAATCAGGTAAATGGGAAAAATCCAAATTTAAGGGAGTAGAATTATATGGAAAAACACTTGGTATAGTAGGCTTTGGTAAAATCGGAGTTTTGGTGGCAAAAAGGGCCATTGGTCTCAGAATGAAAGTAGCGGCATTTGACCCATTTGCATCTGAGGATAAATTCAAGCAGCTTGGAGTAGAAAGAGCAGATAAACTGGAGGATATCTACAGTGCTTCAGATTTTATCACAATTCATCTTCCAAAGAATAAGGATACTATTGGAATGTTTGGAAAAGAAGAATTTTATAAGATGAAAAAAGGCACAATGCTGATAAATGTGGCAAGAGGGGGTATTATTGTGGAAAAAGATCTTGCCGGGGCAATAAAAGATGGGCAAATAGGCGGGGCAGCTGTAGATGTTTACGAAAATGAGCCATGTACCGGTTCTCCTCTTTTTGAGTTGGGAGAAGTTGTTTGCACACCGCATTTAGGTGCCTCCACTTCTGAGGCGCAGGATAAAGCAGGCATAACTACAGCTGAGCAAATGGCGGCAGTGCTAAATGGCAGGATTGCCACGTATGCAGTTAATATGACAACTGTAGAACCAGATGTGATGGAAGCCATATCTCCATTCTTCCAGCTGTGTGAAAATATGGGAAGCCTGTTTGCCGACCTGTTTGAAGGAAGTCTTGAAAATATAGAGATTGGATTTTATGGCAAAATCTCAGAGTATGATACTAAATTTTTAATTTCAATGATACTGGTTAAAATACTGAAAAAATATTCCGGAGAGAATGTAAATTTAGTTAACGTGCCGCTTATAGCAAAAGAAAATGGCCTTAAAGTGAAAGAAATCAAAAGCAGCCAGTCTAAAGATTATGTAAATTTAATAACCCTGGAAGGCAGTGGGAAGGAAAGCGAGCTGTCAATCTCAGGAACTGTCACTGGAAAGAAAAACAAGCCAAGATTTATTGCTATTGACAAATTTGAGATAGATATGGTTCCTTCAAAATACATGGCCCTTATAAGATATGAGGATGTACCGGGACAGATTGGCAAGATAGGATCAGCTTTTGGCGAGCTTGGCATAAACATTGCGGCAATGCATGTAGGAAGAAAGAAGATGAGCGGGAATGCTGTAATGGGTCTGAACCTGGATTGTAAGGTCACTCCTGAAATGATTGAAAAGTTTAAAAGTAATTCTGGCTTTAAAAACATAAAAATAGTTACACTCTATTGATTGTATGTTAAGAGTTTGTTTAAATATAAAATAATAATTTCATTAATATAGTAGGTTTAAATGTCTAAAAAAATTTATGTGTTTGATACAACTTTAAGAGATGGTGAGCAAGCGCCCGGCATTCATTTAAATGTCAAGGAGAAAGTAAAAATAGCAGAACAGCTGAGCAGATTAAACGTAGATGTAATTGAGGCTGGATTTCCGATATCATCAAAAAGTGATTTTAAAGCAGTAAAAGAAATATCAAAGAGAATAAAAGATAAAAGTATCGCAGTACTGGCGAGAGCCATTGCTAAAGATGTGGATATTGCAGGGGAATCTTTAAAAGATGCCAGTCAGCCTGTTATTCATACTTTTATGTCATCATCAGATATTCACCTTAAATCTCAGTTTAAAAAAAGCAGGGAAGAGGTGTTGGAGATTGCAAAAGAAGCAGTCAAAAGAAGCAGAAAGTACACTGATATAGTTGAATTTTCTGCTATGGATGCAACAAGAAGCGACTGGGATTTTCTATGCAGGCTGTTTGAGGTTGTAATTAAAAGCGGCGCCAAAGTTTTAAACATACCGGATACGGTAGGGTATGCTATTCCCAGTGAGTTTGCAAATCTAATTGATTATATTTTTGAAAATGTAAGCGGTATAGAAAATGTTATTGTAAGCGTCCACTGTCATGATGATCTTGGGCTGGCTGTTGCAAATTCAATAATGGCAATAGAACATGGAGCAAGACAGGTAGAGTGCTCTGTAAATGGCATTGGGGAAAGGGCAGGAAATGCATCTCTGGAAGAAGTAGCTATGATTATTGATACAAGGAAAAAAGATTTAGATGCATATACCGGTCTGAACATATCAGAAATAATGAAGACAAGTAGTCTCGTAAAATCTCTTACAGGCTATATTGTTGCTCCGAATAAAGCAATAATCGGCAAGAATGCATTTATGCATGAAGCAGGGATTCACCAGGATGGAATGCTAAAAGACAGAGCTACTTATGAAATAATAAAACCTGAAAGCATAGGCGTAACGTCTTCCAAGCTGGTGCTGGGCAAACACTCCGGAAGACATGCATTTGTAAAAAGATTAAAGGAACTCGGGTTTAACTTAGAGGGCGAGAATTTAGAAAAAGCATTTGATAGATTTAAGGGCCTTGCAGAGAAAAAAGGAGCCATAAACGATAATGATATTAAAGCTATAGTAGAAAATGAAATAAGGGATGTGTCAGGATATTTTAAATTAAAATATTACCAGATACTAAGCGGCACCAATGTTACATCAACAGCTACTATTGGCATAGAGATTGACGGAAAGCTCCATCAGGGAGTTTCTTACGGAGACGGACCCGTAGATGCATCTTTTAAAGCTATTGATTCTATAACAAAAATGAAGGTCAAACTTGTTGACTACAGTATTGAGGCAGTTTCTGAAGGAAAAGATGCAATAGGGTCAGTTAAAATAATAATTAGTGCAGATGGCATGGATGTTATGGGAAGCGGCATTAGCACGGACGTAATTGAAGCAAGCATAAAGGCATACATAGATGCCATGAATAGAGTAATGCAAGGCTGCGCATAAGTTTGTAATCAAAAAATAGAACGGAGAAAGTTAAAAATTGGGTTTAAAAAGTACCACTCAAACTATGGCTCAAAAAATATTAGCCCATCATTGCAGCAGGGAATATGTTTGCGAGGGCGAAATAGTAAATGCGGATGTGGATATTGTTCTTGGCAACGACATAACTCTGCCGCTTGCAATTGCAGAATTTAAAAAAATTGGAACAAAAAAGGTTTTTGACTCGGAAAAAGTAGTTATGGTGCCTGACCATTTTACGCCAAATAAAGACATAAAGTCTGCTGAGCAGAGTAAATTAGTCAGGACGTTTGCAGAGGAGTTTGGCATAAAAAATTATTTTGAAATTGGAAAAATGGGAATAGAACATGCGCTTCTGCCTGAGATGGGTCTGGTGGCGCCCGGCAATTTAATAATAGGAGCAGATTCGCATACTTGCACATACGGGGCATTGGGAGCTGCTTCAACCGGTGTTGGAAGTACTGACGCTGCTGTAGCAATGGCAACAGGCAAAGCATGGTTTATGGTACCGCAGTCTATTAAATTTATTTATAACGGCAGCTTGAAACCATGGGTAACCGGCAAGGATTTAATACTTTATACAATAGGGCTCATAGGCGTTGATGGCGCTCTTTACAGTTCCATGGAATTTACAGGTCCTGTAATCAGGAAATTATCAATAGACAATAGATTTACAATGTCTAATATGGCCATTGAAGCAGGGGGAAAATTCGGCCTTATAGAAGCTGATGACATAACTGAGGAATACTTAAAACCAAAAGGCATAAGAGACTATAAAATTTTTAAAAGCGACAATGATGCAAAATACAGAAAAATATTTGAGATAGATTGCAGCAGCATTGAACTTCAGGTAGCTGCTCCGCATCTTCCATCTAATGCTAAAAATGCTGCAGATCTCAAAGATGTTTCTATTGACCAGGTGGTAATCGGGTCCTGTACAAATGGGAGAATAGAAGATTTAAAGATTGCTGCTGAAATCTTAAGTAACAAAAAAGTAAACAGCAGAGTAAGAACAATTATAATACCTGCTACCCAGAATATATATCTTGATGCATTAAGGAAAGGCTATATTGAGATCTTCAGAGAATCAGGATGTGTTGTGAGCACTCCAACCTGCGGACCATGTCTTGGCGGCCATATGGGAGTACTGGCAGAAGGCGAGAGGGCATTGTCAACTACAAACAGGAATTTTGTCGGAAGAATGGGGCATCCGAAAAGCGAGGTTTATCTTAGCGGACCCGCCGTAGCTGCTGCGTCTGCTATCACGGGTAGAATTACCGTACCAATGGAGGTTATGTAAAGATGATAATAAAGGGAATGGCAATAAAGTATGGAAATAATGTTGATACCGATGTAATAATACCCGCGAGGTATTTAAATACAAGTGATGAAAAAGAGCTTGCAGAACACTGCTTTGAAGATTTGGATAAGGATTTTAAAGAAAAGGTAAAAACAAGGAAGATTATAGTAGCAGGAGACAATTTTGGATGCGGATCTTCCAGGGAGCATGCTCCCATATCTATTAAGGGGAGC
>JAUVXY010000088.1 GCA_030603375.1 Actinomycetes bacterium
AGAAAAAATGAAGGACTGCTTCCTGACATGTCTGTGCTTCAAAATTTAAGTATAATAGTTATAAAAACTCTAACTTTTATGAAAGGATTATTTGTTAAGACTGCAAAAGAGAGAAAAATATTTGATGGAATAAAAGAAAAGCTTGATATTAAATTCTCTGATTATAATCAGAGAATTATTTATTTAAGTGGGGGCAATCAGCAAAAAGTAATAATTGGAAGAACGTTGGTAGCAAATTGTAAAATGCTTATACTCCTTGAGCCTACCAGGGGAATTGATGTGGGCGCTAAAGCAGAAATTCACAGAATAATAAGAGAATTGGCAAATAAAGGGATAGCTATTTTAATGACTTCTTCGGAATTACCAGAACTTGTTAACTTATCTGACAGGTGTATTGTTTTATATAAGGGGAAAATAGCGGCAAAATTTGATAGAAAAACTATTAACGAAGAAGAACTGGTAGCTGCACAAATAGGACAATTTGTAAATAATGATAATTAAATTTAGTCAGTTAGAAAGTCAGAATATAAAAGTATTTTAACTTAAATTTACTTATAAGCTTGTTACATGTTTTATAAAAAAAGGGAAATTGAATGATTAAGTTTTTGAAGCTTTATGAAAAATTCGGAATTTTTATTTTTATAGTTGTAGGTGCCATAGTTCTTTCTATTGCGAGTCCTCATTTTTTAGAGTTAAATACTATTTTAAATATAATCACTCAGGGTACATATGCCGCAATTATTGGTTTTGGTATGACGTTTGCAATTACGAGTGGCGGCTTTGATCTTTCAGTCGAAGCAGTTATGGGGCTCACCAGCGTTTTTTTAGCAATTTTGATACCTGTAGTTGGAATTCCTTCAGCTATTGTTATATCACTTGTTATAGCTTCCTCTGTTGGCTTGATAAATGGCCTTATAATAACTAAGTTAGATGTTAATCCATTTATCACTACTCTGGCGATGATGACTATTATAAGGGGGGTTTCACTCCTGGTCGCAGGAGGCAGACAGATTGTTATAAGTGAAAAAAGTTTTATGACAATAGGCACTGGAAAATTGCTGGGAATTCCTGTACCAATTTATATAACGATGGTTTTATTTATCATATTTTATTTAATTTTATACCATACGCCGTTTGGGAGGCATGTAAGTGCTGTTGGTTCAAATGAAAATTCTGCAAGAATATCAGGGCTGAATGTAAACCTGGTGAAAATAGCGGTATTTGTCCTGATTTCATTTACTGCTGGTGTTGCTGGTACTATAAGAACTTCCCAAACTTTAATAGGTATACCTACAATGGCTCCCGGCTTTGTATTGATCGTCATTACTGTAACGGTTTTAGGCGGAACAAGTTTATCTGGTGGCAGAGGTAATCTATGGGGCACATTATTTGCCGGAATCTTTATTTCTATGATTTATTATGGCCTAAATTTATTGGGGGTACAAATTTTTTATCAGATGCTCTCTGTAGGTCTGGTGTTAATTTTTGCATTGTTTATAGATGGAATTAGAACAAAATATTTAGAGAAAATAAAAGCAAAGGGAATTAAGGTATAGTAAAAGAAAGTGATTACAAAAGGTAGACAGTTCCAAGTTATTCAAAAGATAATAAGGTTAAAGTTAAAGGAAATTAAAAAATGTATGATGTGAAAGCAAAAAAAGTAAAAATGAAGATAGGCCAGCTATGGGAGAATTTCGGACTACTATTTCTGTTTGTTGTTGTAGTAATAATTTTTTCTATTCTTTCACCAACATTTCGGACATATTACAATTTTGCTAATAACTTTAGGTTTTCTTCACTTATAGGAATTGGTGCAATAGGAATGACTTTTTGTATAATGTCCGGGGATTTTGATATTTCAATAGGTTCAATGCTTGCTTTAGTGGCAGTTATAGGATCCTCGTTAATTCCAAAAATAGGGGGTATCGGCGGAGTTTTATCCACCATTGCTATTGCTTCTTTTCTAGGTTTCGTTAATGGTGTTTTTATTGCCAAGCTCAAGATACCTGCTTTTATAACTACTCTTGGCATGTTATTTGTTTTTAGAGCACTTGCTTTTATATATACTAATAATACTCCTGTGTATATACAGGATAAGTTTTGGTTGTTTATGGGTAATGGTAAAGTGTACGGTATTCCTTTTGCTGTTATAGTCATGGTTATTTGTTATTTAAGTGCATTTTTATTATTACGAAAATCTCCATTTGGAAGATATATCATAGCAATTGGGACCAACAAAAGGGCTGCAATGCTTTCTGGTATAAATGTTGACAATGTAAAAATTATTATTTTTACACTTCTAGGTTTCTTCATAGGCGTTGCATCAGTTGTTACTTCTGCGAATCTTGGTTCTGCAAATCCAGGACTAATGGGACAGGGCTATGAATTTCAAGTAATAACTGCAGTGGTACTAGGAGGTACTTCATTAAAAGGGGGTAACGGAAGCATAGGAGGCGCTTTTATTGCTGCAATGATTTTAACCTATTTTAAAAATGGGTTGGGACTGTTACAGGTAAGTTCTTACTGGCAGTATATAGCTGTAGGATTAATATTAATATTAGCGGTTACTTTGAATAGAATAAAATATACACTTCTGGGACAAGTGGAAGTATAATTTATTAAGTAGAAATCAGCTAAGAGTAATCGCGATAAAGATACCAACAAGAAGGAGAGGTGATGTAAAAACAAAGAGTTGGTATTGTTGATGGACAGTTGTGTTGTTTGTAGTTAAATACTAAAAAGGAGGATATTAAATGAGTAAAATTAAGTATCTTAGAGTTGCATTAATTATTGTTGTTTCACTTATGCTTGCTTTGACTTTTACATTGGCTGGTTGTAAAAAGGAAGCAGCTCCTGAGAAGGAAGAGGAAGAAGTAGCCGAGGAAGCAGCTCCTGAGAAGAAAATAACCATTGGGTACTCTTTATGGACAATGGAGTATACATTCTTTCAGAATCTTGAAAAAGGTGTTAGAGATGCGTGCACCGACCTTGGCTATGAGTATGTCATGATAGATCAGAACAGCGATCCAACTAAGATGGTTCAGGATATGAACAGTTTGGTCGGCCAGGGTATAACTGGTATGGTTTCAACTCCTGTAGACCCAGGTGCCATAGGTCCTGCAGTAGAAGCTGCCAGAGATGCTGGAATACCCGTTGTTTGCGCTGATATTGGGAAATCAGGTCCTGTTAATGCTCTTATAATTTCTGATAATTATCATGGTGGAGAACTGGCTGCAGAGTATTTGCACGAACTTCTAAAAGATGACCCAAATAATACTTGGAAATTTGGCCTTGGCAACTTGAAACCGCAATGGACATATGCAAGAGAAAGAGGAGAGGGTTTTAGGGATAAAGCGGAAGAGCTAGGCTATGAGATAGCTTCTGAAATAATAGTTGAGACAGCAAGCGCTGAAGGCGGGTTTGACACCATGCAGCAGATAATATCAGCAGCTCCAGATATTGTTGGTGCATTCTTTTCAAGTGGCCGGGAAGCTGTCGGCGCAGCAAATGCAGTTGAAGCAGCTGGAAAAGATATAATGGTAGTTGGGTATAATGGAGACCCTGAAGAGCTGCAGGCCATAAAAGACGGTGTTCTAACTGCAACGATACTTCAGCAGCCTTATCTTATTGGCTATATGTCTGTAGAAATATTGAAGGAAATCATAGAAGATGGCGCTGAGTATGAGGATGCAGTAGTACCTGCACCTGTAAAGCTTATCACGCCTGACAATCTTGATGAGATAGCGAAAGAGCTGGAAGAAAAAAGAGGCCAACCAGCGTATTAAACGTAATAGTATTGCATTATAGCAAAGTTAGAAAGATGGAGCTGACCCAAAGTCCGCTCCATCTTTTATTTTATATGCCAGTAAGATAAACCCAGGGAAGGCGAGCCTTATTTTGTCTTATGTCTCTAATTCATTTTATTTAAAATTTTCTCTTTTTAAGTTCAAGGGTTGCTTTTCCGCATATTTTATTCACCGGATCCCAAACGGTGGAAACAGGCGGGGCATAGCTTAAATCCAGCATGTAAATATCGTCAATCTTCATCTCGCCTGTAATGGCAGAAGCAAATATGTCTATTCTTTTGCCAACTCCTTCCTTTCCGATCATTTGTGCTCCAAGCAGTTTTCTTGAACTTGCATCAACAATAATAGTTATGGTTATAGTCTCAGCTCCTGGGATTGCACTGGCATGAGAATAGTAGCTGCCGCTAATTTTAAATGCATTATAACCAAACTCCGAGGCATCTTTTAGGTTTAAGCCAACTTTTGCTGTCTCAAGGCCGGACACTTTATCTGTTTTTGTACCAACAGACCCAGGGAATACCAGATCTCCACCTGCTGCATTTTCGCCAGCAATTCTGCCCATCTTGGCAGCATTATTTGCAGTAGGAATATAGTCATCTTTTCCGGTTATTATATTTTTTACTGTGGCACAATCCCCAGCAGCGTATACATTAAGCTGGGAGGATTGCAGTTTTGGAGTTACCTTTATAGCTTTGTTGATCCCAAGTTCAATAGATGTATCGCTTAAGAATTCTGTATTTGCAATAATTCCTGTAGACACAATTACTAAGTCAGTGTCCATAGTCATATTTTCATCTTTGGTACTTAATGAAACTGAGATGGCCTTACCTGTGCGATCCTGATTTATAGAGGCAACACTGCAGCCAATATGAATTTCAATACCATCTAATTTAACCTTTTTATGCAAAATAGTGCTAATTTCATTCTCAAAATCCCTAAAGATTTTATCTGCTTTTTCTACTACAGCAACTTTTATTCCCAACTTATTTAAGGCTTCAGCTGCGAGAAGTCCAATTGAGCCCCCTCCCATAACAACTGCTTTTGAAGGATCGCTAAGACTGATATATTTTTTTAAGTTTAATACATCTTCTACATTTCTAAGGTGAAAAACATTTTTTGCATTAATTCCAGGAATGTTGTGTTGCATTGGTATAGCGCCGCAGCAGATTACAAGCCTGTCATAACCAAAAAATTTGTTTTCAGATGAGCTGTTTACATTTACCAGAATCTCTTTTTTAAAAAGGTCTATTCCGACAACTTTGTGGTTTGTAAGAATTTTTATTTTTCTTTTTTCCTCAAAAAAACTTACCGGGTAAGCAAATATATCGTCAATATTTTTAACTATTCCAGAAATATAGTATGGAAGGGCACATGTGCCATAAGAAATAAATTTCCCGCTTTCAAGCACTGTTATGTTTAAATCAGAAGACACTCTTCTTGCCTGGCTTGCGGCAGCAAGACCAGCTACGTTTCCGCCTATTACCAGCAAATTTTTATATAAGCTACTTTTATACATTTATGCTGTCTCCTGTTTTATGTCTTTCTACTTACAATTAAATAATTTTAAGGCATTTGGAAATATTTAGCTACCAGCTGGATGTTTGTATAAAATTCTGCCGCCATCTGCTATAATTTCCTGACCAACGATGTATTCAGACATATCTGATGCTAAAAATAGTGCTATATTTGCTATGTCTTCAGGTTTGCCAATTCTTCCTACTGGCAGCTGGTCCGCAAGCAATTTATTTACTTCCTTTGTGTCAGGATATCTTTCACGAAGCATCGGGGTATCAATTAATGCAGGGGTTATTAAGTTTGCTCTTATTCCTTTTGGAAGCAGTTCATATGACAACCCCTTCACAAGGCCGATAAGACCGGCTTTTGATGCTGCGTAGTGCACTCCGCCGCCCCCGCCATTGAGTGTGGCCGATGAGCCAATAATTATAATACTGCCTTTTTTTTGTTCAAGCATTGAGTTAATAAGGCTATGTATAAAGTAAAAAGCTCCGCTTAAGTTTACAGCTACTGCCTTTTCCCACACCTCTATTTTCATTTTGTTAATCGGTGCCCTGACAGTCCAGCCAGCATTACAAACCAGTATATCTACTTTTCCAAAATCACCCAGTATCCTTTTGCACGCACCTTTAACTTCTTTGTACTTTCCTACATCGCAGCCATAGAAAATGCACTCTGTATTGTATGAAGTCTTTATTTGTTTGGAAACTTCTTTGCCTCTT
>JAUVXY010000049.1 GCA_030603375.1 Actinomycetes bacterium
TAGGGATGCCGACAGGTCTTGTAATTGGATTAAATAAGTTTCCGGGAAAGAGATTTATTACAGCTATAATAAATACTGGAATGGGCATCCCGCCTGTAGCCGCAGGTCTTCTGGTTGCCTTATTTATCTGGCGAAGCGGACCATTTGGTCCATTAAAATTAATGTATACACCCGCTGCTATGGTTATAGCGCAGGTAATCATAGCGTCCCCCATAATTGCCGGCATAACTCTGGCATCTGTACAGCAAATTAATCCTAAGCTAAAATATCAGGCGCTATCTTTGGGTGCAAACAGGCTGCAAACGATGTGGATACTGATAAAAGAAGCTAAACTCCCGGCTCTTGCTGCAGTCATGGCTGGTTTTGGAGGAGTTATTTCAGAAGTGGGAGCTGTAATTATAGTTGGAGGAAATATTAAGGGGGAAACAAGAGTTCTGACAACTGCTACCATTCAAATGGTTAGAATGGGCAGATTTGATGTTGCGATTGCATTGGTTGCAATACTGCTTGTGTTAATATTTGGTGTAAATTTAATACTAACTTTAATTCAACAAAAGGAAAGCATTGCATGGCGTCCAAAGTTTTGGAAATAAAGAATTTAGAGAAAAGATATAATAAAAAATTCAATTTGCACATTGATTATTTATTTTCTGAGGAGAATAAAATACTGGCTCTAATTGGACCTAACGGATCCGGTAAATCAACCTTGATAAAAATTATAAATTTGTTAGAAAAACCAGATTGCGGAAGTATTTATTTTGATGATGCAAATATTTTGGGCAGCAATATAGATAAAGCTGAAATAAGGAAAAAAATGGCTGTAGTGTTTCAGGAGCCGCTGCTGTTTAATACATCTGCATATAACAATATTTTGCTTGGCATTAAGGTTAGAAAAATTAAATTATCTCATGTCAAAGATAAGTTCGATTATTTGGTGCAGAAATTAAAGATAGCCAGTCTGCTGCAAAGAAGCATAAAATATCTTTCAGGCGGAGAAAAGCAGAGGGTTTCTCTTGCAAGAGCTCTGGTTTTAGACCCAAAGCTTTTGCTCCTGGATGAGCCTCTGGCAAATATTGACCAGCAGTCCAGGGAAAGCCTCAGGTTGGATTTATTTGAAGTGCTTAAAAGTTTTGGAAAATCTGTTATTTATGTAACACATGACAGAAATGAAGCTATGATACTTGCAGATAATATCGCAGTAATAAATAACGGCAGGATAGAACAGTTCGGAAGTAAAGACGAAGTTTTAAAAAGACCGGCAAATGAATTCATAGCAAAATTTGTTGGAGTTGAAACTTTGGTTAATGGAGTTGTTATAGAAAGTAAAAATAATGTTTGCGAGGTTAAAGTTAAAAATAGTAGAGCTGACTTAAAAATATTTGTAGCAGGAGAAGCAGAAAAAAATTTGGAAGTAGCACTGGCAATTAGACCTGAAGATGTTATTTTGTATAATATCAAAGTATCACCGGATAAGTCATCTGCTATGAACTTGTTTAATGGTAAAATAACTGGAATAAGAAATGTCGGGATATTTAAAAAGATTGAAATTGATTGCGGATTTGACCTTATTTCTTTTGTTACACAGAATTCTATTGATAGATTAGGGCTTGAAATTGGCAAAAATATAGAAGCAGCAGTTAAAGCAAGCTCTGTACATTTATTTAAAAGATAAGTTATTTTATAAGACTGGCTAAAATAGCCTATCTGGCTCTAAAATTGGGAAATATTTATGGTAGAAAAGTTAGTTGACAGTTACAAAAGAGAAATAGATTATCTCAGGCTTTCAGTTACAGATAGATGCAATCTGAGATGTATCTACTGTATGCCTGAGGAAGGCATTAAGATAATCAACAGAAAAGAGCTGCTGACCTTTGAGGAAGTTATAAGGGTTACCAGAATACTCTCAGATCTTGGAATAAAAAAGGTAAGAATTACCGGTGGTGAACCGCTGCTCAGAGAAGATATCATAAGATTGATTGGTGAAATTGGTAAAACAAATGGAATTGAAGATCTTTCTTTAACCACAAATGGAACTTTGCTGAGTAAATATGCAGAGCCGCTTTACAGAGCAGGCATAAAAAGAATAAATGTCAGCATTGACAGCCTGGACCCGCAGAAGTTTAAGGCAATTACCAGAGGAGGAGATCTAAAACAAGTCTTAGATGGAATATATAAAGCTATAGTGGCAGGATTTGCGCCTGTTAAAATAAATGTTGTTGTAACTGATCTTTTAGACAAAAAAGATATTTTAGATTTTGTTAAATTAGCTGTAGAAAATTTTATAAGCGTAAGATTCATAGAATCAATGCCTGCCGTGGATTTAAATAATGTAGAATGTGGTAAAATAGGGATTATTAAAAGTGATGCCGGACTAAATAAAAATTTAAGCGGCGGTTATTCTATTTATAAAGTTTTATCTATCGTAAAGAAAAATTGGAGCCTCTACAAAACAGATGGGCCGATTGGCTACGGACCTTCTGAATATTACAAAATAAAAGGCAGCAGAGGCACCATAGGTTTTATTTTTAACAACAAAGCTCACTGCAAAAACTGCAACAGAATAAGGCTTACACCAGAAGGCTCTATTAAATTATGCCTGTTTTCAAGCTGTGAATTTGATATAAAAGCAGAAATTAGAAGCGGTGTTTCTGATGTGGATATAAAAAAGAAGCTTGTAGATTTTATAAAAACCAAACCAGAAAACAGAGACGCAAACAATGATTACAAAAACTGCGGCAGCATAAAAATACCAAATTATATGTATCAAATTGGAGGATAGGAACTTACGTATGAATAAATTTAAAAAATTTACACACCTGGATAACTATGGAAAAGTTAAAATGGTTAATGTTTCAGGTAAGGAACAGTCCTTCAGGACTGCTGAAGCTGTGGGATATATAGTCTTAAACGATGAAATAATAAAAAAAATTATAGAAAATAAAATTCAGAAGGGCGACGTGTTTGCAGCTGCTAAGATAGCTGGAATAAATGCTGCAAAAAAAAATTGGGAGCTAATCTCTCTATGCCACCAGATAAAGCTGACCAGCATCGATATAGGGTTTGATATTTTGGATAAAGAAAAAAAAGTAGAAGCAAGATCAAAAGTTGAAGGATATGACAGAACAGGAGTGGAGATGGAAGCTTTGACTGCAGTAAGTGTCAGCTTACTTGCTATTTACGATATGTGCAAAGCTTTATCTAAAAATATGAGAATAGAAGGAATTGAGCTTATTAGAAAAACAGGTGGAAAATCTGATTATTTTAAAGAAAAATATTAAGACGAGGAGGTTGTACTGATGGGAAAAATAGTTTCTATAAATGTAAGTAAGAATAAAGGTGAGAAGAAGACTCCGGTTACAGAAGCTTTTGTAGATGAATATGGTATAAAAGGTGACGGGCATAGTGGAAAATGGCATCGCCAGGTAAGCCTTCTTTCTTACGAAAGCATAAAAAAGTTAAACAAGAAGGGAGTCAGTGCAGACTGCGGTGATTTTGCTGAAAATTTAACTACCCGGGGGATTGCATTAAATAGTCTCGAGGTTGGAGATATTTTAGTTATCGGGGATATAAATAACAATACTAGCAAAGATAAGTCTGAGGATGCAGATGCCAATGGAAAAGAGGTAATGCTAAAGGTAACACAAATTGGAAAAGAATGTCCAAAACCGTGCAGAATATACTATCTTGTTGGATACTGCATTATGCCTAAAGAAGGAATATTTTGCCAGGTTCTAAAACCCGGCAAAATAAAGACAGGGGACAATATCTTTATATCAAAAAATTAGGCAAATAATATCAACAGCGATATTTAAAGGACTTGGAAATGTTAAAAGTAGCAGTAATTACAATGAGTGATAAGGGTTATAGCGGTGAAAGAGAAGATAGAAGCGGGAAATATATAGTAGGTTTTTTCAAAGAAAAAGGATGGAAAGTGGCTGAATACATAATTGTCCCGGACGAAAAAGATATGATAAAAGAAAAGCTTACCGATATCTGTGACAATTGATAATCAAATCTTATTATTACTTCTGGCGGCACTGGTTTTTCTCTTCGTGATGTAACACCTGAAGCAACAGCTGAGGTTATTGAAAGAAGTGCCCCCGGCTTTAGTGAAATTATTAGGATTGAAGGGCAGAAAAAAACCCCAAGGGCCATACTCTCCCGGGGAGTAAGCGGCATTAGAAAAAAAACTTTAATAATAAATCTTCCCGGCAGCATAAAAGGCGTAAAGGACAGCCTGGACTTGATATACAGGCCCCTTCCTCATGGTATTGATATTTTAATGGGAAGAGATTCCGAGTGTGGAGAAGGATAGCTGTAATATACCTTAGAGGCCAAAAAGCCAAACCTGCTTCTTTAAGTAAAAGTGCCGGGGTTGAAAGCAGTGTTTATTTTGCTATGATAGAAAATAAATACCCGGATACCAGTGAGAGCAAACAAATAACTCCCAGATAAACTAATAAGATTTTATTTCCAAATTCTTTTCGAATAACTAAAATAGCTCCATAACTGGTAATTGGACCAACTAAAAGCAGGACCAAACCGGCTCCAACATTTAACCCCTGGTAAATAAAAGCATGAACAAGGGGAACACTTGCAGTAGAACAGATGTACATTAAAAGACCAAAGATTAAAGCAAATAAATATCCGAAACCGCCTACAAGATAATTTTTTACAAGATCACCTACCGGAGCAATGGACGCAACCAGTGCCGCCAGAACTATGCCAATAGCCAGCTCAACTCCGATTTCCCTTGGAGTGTCAATAAAACCAAAAGATAAAACAGAGACTATCCGGCTCTTTATTCCCCCCTTGTGATGAAGATGTCCGGTGTGTTTGCCTTCCTCACACATTGGACAGATATCCGGTTGCGGTTTCGCAGGTTTAAAAGAAAGAAAATTTCCAATCAGCCCGATAACAACACCCATCAGTACTACTACCAGACAAAGATATAAAGTAAACCTGACCCCTAAAAAACGCCAGGCAACCAAAATTGCAGTAATGGATGTAGCAGGAGTGGAAACAAGAAATGCAAGAATAGGGCCTAAGGAAACTCCCTTTTTCCTAAAGCCAATCGCAACTGGTATGGAACCAAAACAACAAAGAGGAAGAATAATACCAGCAATGGTGGCGTAAAAAATGGGTAAAATACCTTTTCGGCCAAGATAACGGTTTATCCATGATTGAGGTATAAATTCATGAATTAACCCACTTAATAAAAACCCTATTGCCAGACTGGGCGCAATCTCAACAACATAGTGCAGAAGCGTATAGAAAAAATTTAGGATCATTCCCTACTCCTGTGATTCTTGAAATAGTCATCAATAGCTGATTTCAAAGCTTCCTCAGCTAACACCGAGCAATGCATTTTTATCGATGGTAATCCGCCCAGGGCTTCGGTAACTGCTTTGTTTGAGATTGTCAATGCCTCATTTATGCTTTTGCCTTTCACAAGTTCAGTTACCATAGAGCTTGTGGCAATTGCTGCCCCGCAGCCGAAGGTTTTGAATTTCGCATCAGTTATAATATCATCCTTAACCTTTATATAAAGTTCCATTATATCACCGCACACAGGGTTGCCTACATGACCAACGCCATCGGGGTTTTCTATTTTGCCTACATTTCTAGGATTTCTGAAATGCTCCATTACTTTCGTGCTATAACCTTCCATCACTTCTCCTTTTCTCCATACAGTGGTGACATTGAGCGTAATTTTTTAACAACTTCAGGCAGAACTTCAAGAACATAATCAATATCCTCTTCTTTGGTAAATCTTCCAATAGTAAATCGTAATGAACTGTGGGCTAACTCGTGTGGAAGTCCTATTGCCAGCAAAACATGGGAAGGCTCTAAACTGGAAGATGTACAGGCAGAACCAGTGGAACAGGCAATTCCCTTCATATCTAAATTCAAAACCATAGATTCTCCCTCAATATATTCAATAGAAACATTTACATTGCCCGGTAGCCTCTGCGCAGGATGCCCATTTAGCCGGCTATGTTCTACTTTCTCTAAGATTCCTTTTATTAATTTATCTCTCAAGAAAGTTAATTTCTTTTCTTCATTACCCATTTTTTCCTTCGCCAGCTCCACTGCTTTAGCAAACCCTGCAATTCCAGCAATGTTCTCTGTAGAAGCTCTTTTCCTTTTCTCCTGGTCACCTCCCTGCATAAAAGGAGTTATCTTCACACCCTTTTTTATATACAGTGCCCCAATTCCCTTTGGTCCATATAACTTGTGAGCTGACATGCTCAGCAAATCTACTCCTAAATCATTGACATTAACCGGTATATGCGCAAAAGTCTGTACGCTATCTGTATGAAAGTAGATTTCTTTTTCTCTGGCAATACTGGCAATATCCTTTATCGGCTGAATTGCCCCTATCTCGTTGTTGGCATGCATAATGGAAATAAGAATAGTCTTATCAGTTATTGCTTCTTTTACATCCTGAGGATTTACTAATCCATACTCATCTACTGTAAGGTATGTAACCTTAAAACCTTCTTTCTCCAGAAACTTACACGATTCACTTACTGAATGATGCTCAATGCTGGAAGTGATAATATGATTTCCTTTGTTTCTTCCGGCATAGGCAACTCCTTTTAAAGCCGTGTTATTGCTCTCCGTTCCGCCGCTTGTAAAAATAATCTCCTCAGGACTCGCACCCAAAAATTCTGCGATCTTTCCTCTTGCTTCTCTCATTGCCCTGCGGGCTTCCTGCCCAAAGGAATAAAGCGTGGAAGGATTGCCGAATATTTTACTAAAGTAAGGCTGCATTGCTTCTACTACCTGCAGATCACAAGGAGTAGTGGCAGCATAGTCAAGATATATTCTTCTATTTTGCTTATAGCAAGTCTTTTCCATTATTTTCCCATACCCTTTTGCCTTTTGACCATATCCTCCAGAGTCACTGACTCTAAAGTCTGCGATATCTTTTCTCCTAATTCCTTCCAGATATCTCTCGTGACACAAAAACCTGTTCTCTGACAAACAGAAGGAGAGTCAACACATCCCACCGGAGACAGCGATCCTTCCAGAGCCTGGACTACTTCTTTAAGATTTATTTTAGAAGGTTCCCTGGCCAATGTATACCCTCCATGTGCACCGCGGCTTGAATTTATGAGTCCGGCTACTTTAAGCGGTGGAAGAAGATGCTCCAAATATCCTTCAGAAATTTCCTGCCTTTTAGCAATATCTTTTAGCAGAGTAGGGCCCCTGCCATAGCAAAGAGCAAGCTCCAGCATCACTCTTGCAGCATACCGTCCTCTGGTAGAAAGTCGCATCATAAATTATCCCCTCCTTTAAGCCATTTTCCCTATCAGCTTACTTGCTGCCACTACCAATCCTGTCTCAAATTTATTATTAAACTAATCTTTTTCCTATTAATCTTATCAGATTAATAGGCATTGTACATAAATAGAGATGCCCTGTCAAGTCAATGAAGTGCTTCCGTTGTTTAAAATTTAAAAATACACAGTTTTTTAAGCTGTCAGTAGTTATTTTGATTTGAAATTCAGGGTAATCTGCTAAATGATGGATTTCTCAGCTGAAAGTTTACTTGCAGCCAACTTCTTCTTTATATTTTATTTCTTCTTCCGGGGTAACTTTAGAATGTTCAATAAGCTTGTAATGCGGTGAGACTTGTATGCAGGCACCTCATAAAGTGCACCTGGAAGAATCAAATTCAGGGATGCCCTTCTCCTTGTTCCAGATAATGGCATCATGCTCACAAGCCTTATAACATTTCCTGCAGTGCAGACACCCTCTAAAACATTTTTCTCTGCCGGGTATATTCTTGATGGAATCATAACTGCACAAGAAAACAATTTTTGTATCTGCAGGCACCAGCTTAATGAGGTTATTAGGACACTCCTTTACACATAAACCACACCCTGTACACTTTTCAGGATCCACAACTGCTATGTTCCTGCCACTGGCAGCATAAATTTGTATTGCATCCTGAGGACAAACTTTTGCACAGTCTCCAAAACCAAGACACCCATAAGGACATCTTTTAAACCTGCCTGTAAGTTTATTTGCACTCTTGCAAGTTTCAATTCCAGAATAATTGCCTATAGTTTCAGGATCTCCTGTGCAGCAGACAACTGCTTTTTTATTCATTGATGAAGGATCTATTTTAATATCAAGCATCTTTTCAAGATCACCGAGCATTTTTTTGTCCTGCAAAACAGTCATGCAGGGATTTGTGACAATTAAATCCTTATCCCTGGCCAATGCCTGTGCATAAGCAAAACATCCCGGAAATCCGCATGCGCCGCAGTTTATACCGGGAAGACACCCTGCAATTTTTTCGGTTTCCTTTAGAGCTTCAGACTCAGCAGGAAGAACTTTGTTCATTATAAAAATTAATATCGCGCATGCCAGCCCGATTGAAGTAAGTATTGCAATAACTAAAATCATATTATATTGTCTCTCCTGTAAATAATTATTATCTACATCATTCCGCTAAAACCAAGAAAAGCAAGAGCAAGAAGAGCTGCCGTTATAAATGCTATCGGCAATCCGCGCATAGATTTTGGACAATCGCTTACTTCAAGCTTTTCTCTTATTCCTGACATAATTATAAGCACTAACGTAAACCCTATTCCTGCTCCCAGTGCGCTAACCATGCTTTCAATAATTGAATAGCCTTCCCTGGCATTAATAAGTGTTATACCTAGAACTGCACAATTTGTAGTAATAAGGGGAAGATATATGCCAAGTGCATTGTACAGCGCAATATTGGTCCTTCTTATGGTAAGCTCCACTATCTGCACAAGTGAGGCTATTACTAAAATATAAATTATTATATTCATAAATTCTATATTAAAAGGTATGAGTATATAATTATAAATAACAGATGTGGAAAGTGATGAAATAAGCATTACCAGCGTAACGGCAGCACCCATGCTTATAGCATTGGACAGTTTCTTTGAAACCCCAAAAAAAGGACACAACCCCAGAAATTTAGAAAGAACTAAATTGTTAATAACAGCCATTACAATAAATATGGACAAAAGGTTACTCATTTTTTACCACCCCCAACCATCTAAATAGTGCCAGCAAAAGTCCTATTACTAAAAATGCTCCCGGAGGAAGAATAAAGATAACCATTGGATTTTCAAACAAAACCGGGAGTTTGAATAATATACTGCCAAATACAGACAGGCTGCCAGTTCCAAGCATCTCCCTTAACAGTGAAATAATAATTAGCGCCAGCGTAAAACCAATTCCTGCTCCCAGAGCATCTGAAATAGACAGAAGGACAGACTTTTTTGAAGCAAATGCTTCTGCCCTGCCTAAAATAATACAATTTACAACTATCAGCGCAAGGTATATCCCAAGCGATTCATACAGCGGAGGAAAGTATGCCTGGAATACCAGACTTAAAATAGTAACAAAAGTCGCAATAACAACTATAAATACAGGAATTCTTACTGTTTCAGGAATAATCTTTCGCATAGAAGAAATTATTATGTTAGAGCATAATAGGACAAATATAACGCCTGCGCTCATGCCAATAGCATTATCAAGTGAAGACGTAACAGCAAGAGTTGGGCAAAGGCCCAGAGCAAGTATAAATACAGGGTTGGAAATAATTATGCCCTTTACAAATTCCTTTAAGAATCTATTGCCGTTTTTTTCATTTTGCATTTTTATTTACTCATCTTCCTTTATTTTATAATATACAGCAAGTTAATTATTTTACAGCACCTATCTTTTCAAGTATTGCATTTCTAACAGCTTCTACAACTGCATCAGAGCTTATTGTAGCTCCTGTTACCGCATCAATCTTTCCTCCATTTTTCTTAAGAAAAATATCATCTGCACTCAGCCCTGTGAACTGATCCGTAAATAAGCTTTCTGTT
>JAUVXY010000055.1 GCA_030603375.1 Actinomycetes bacterium
CTTAATACTAATATATATATTTTTTAAACCTCTTAGAAATCCTGATGAATATTACCTGAATATTTATAAAAACAAGAAGGTAGATTTTAAATTTCCTTTCAACCTATTTTTTCTTTATTTCATTTTCTTTTCCAATGCTGTCTTTTATGGTTTTGGGAATATGTATAACCAGCAGAGATATATTTATCATGTAAATCCAATATTTATTGTAATCTTCGTATACGTAGTATATGAGATATCAAGAATATTTACTCATTATATTCAGAAGATATTTTCAAAAATCAAAATTAAAAAATTTCAAAAATCAAAAACTAACAGAAAATATTATATATTTGCCGTTTTATCAATTCTTATAATACTGACAGTCTTGCTTTTAAATTACATAAATCCGGTGCAGAACTTTAAAATTACTCAAAGAAAAAACGGCGATTCTGTAAATAGTCTCTTTTCACCAAGCAGCACCTATAAGTTACATTATGATAATAAGACCCCGGGCAAATATGTTAATTTCAGGCTAAAAGAAGATGATATTGTAATAACTACAAATATTTTAAACTCTTTTCCCTATACAAAACAAATCGATTACTGGATGTGGAGCAGTAACCAAGTCCCATGGCAGCCATATAAGTTTAAAGATGGCATCTACTATGATAATTTTTTTGGTGTACCATTGCTTAGAGATTTATTTGATTTTTTAAAGGTGTTAAATGAAAACCCTGATAAAAATATATGGGTCATAACCTCTTATTCTATAGAAAAACCTGGTCATATTGATCCATTAATTTCTAATTTCCTGGAAGAACACAACCAATATAAAATGATGACTGGAAAAGATAACATTAGCTCAGTATATCTTTTCCCTGCATTAGAGAGTGGGAACAGAAATTATTCAATGTATCCCAATATAGTGCCGGAATCAAATGAGATAATAAGAGTCGAAGCCAGCGATGATAAATATACTTTTTTATTTAATGAACCGGATAATTATGATTATTTAAAATATGGTTGGTCCGGAATGGATGAATTCGGAACATGGGCCAATCAAAAGGCATCAATGCTATTTTTAGATTTTGAAGAGCAAGCAGATTATAATCTTAATATAACCATGATGCCGCTGGTCAACCCTGATCTTGACCAGGAAATTGAGATTCTTATAAATAGCAACAGTATTGGGGAGTTCGTGTTAGAAAATATGGAATTAACAGAGCATGCTGTTACCATACCAGAGGAATTAATCATAGAAGGATACAATATTTTAGAGTTCAGGTTTAAATATTTAATCAGTCCCATACAACTGGGGATAAATAATGATAATCGAAATTTAGCAGTTTATTTTAATAAGATAGATTTTTATATACAAAAACATTAACCCATCTTTCGAAAAAATCATTTAAAATCACATAAAATTAGCCAATTTTTAGCATCTATACCCTTATTACAGTGGGCTTTTTTTATCTAAAGTGCCAATGTAGCAACCTGATTCATTCAGTCTATACTATTGAGAAATAATTGTTTTTTTGTTAACCTAATATCGTTTTAATAATATATTTACTGCAGTTTTAAAGGTTGTAGTTACCTAAAAAAGGGTTATAAATCGGAAGTTGGGTTAATATGAACATACTGGTAACAGGAGGAGCAGGATTTATAGGCTCTCACTTATGTGAAAAACTTATTGATTTGGACCAAAAAGTAATCTGCATTGATAACTTTAACAACTTCTACAACCCTGAAATAAAAGAAAACAATATCGCAAATATAGCAAATAACAGTAACTTTAAACTTTACAGAGAAGACATTTGCAACCTTTCAAAAATCGATAAAATATTCTCACACAGCAAAATAGATATTGTCATCCATCTCGCCGCAAGAGCCGGGGTTAGGCCATCAATCAGCATGCCGCACTTATATGAAAAGACAAATGTTTTGGGAACTTTGAACATCCTTGAGTGCTGCAAAAAATATGGGGTAAAGAAACTAATTTTTGCATCTTCGTCTTCAGTGTATGGCGGAAACAAGAAAATACCTTTTTCAGAAGATGACAGAGTGGACTGCCCTGTCTCTCCATATGCTGCCACTAAAAAGGCCGGCGAGCTTCTTTGCTATACTTATCATCATCTTTACAAGCTCTCTATTTTTTGCTTTAGATTTTTTACAGTTTACGGGCCGCGCCAGAGGCCGGAGATGGCCATTCATAAATTTACAAGGCACATATTTAAAAATAAACCCATAGAAATATTTGGCGATGGAACTTCTTCAAGGGACTATACATACATAGAAGACATAGCAGCTGCTCTTACTGATAGCCTTGATAAAATAAGCGGCTATGAAATTATAAATCTTGGCAACTCAAAACCAATTAAACTATCAGGCCTTGTAAATTTAATAGGGGAAACAATAGATAAAAAACCTCTCACCCATTATGCAGATTTCCAGCCGGGGGACGTATTTACAACTTGCGCTGATATCAGAAAAGCCAAAAAGATGATAAAATATCAACCCAAAACGTCAATAGAAAAAGGATTGGAAAAATTTATCACCTGGTACGGTAAAGCAAGAAAAGAAGGAAACCTTTATGAGCAATAATAAGAGCAAAGAAAACAAAATTGATTTATCTATAGTAATTCCAATATATAATGAAAAACAAAGCATTGATTCACTGTATAAAGACCTGAAATCAGTTCTGCCAAAGCTGGGCAAAAGTTATGAGGTAATTCTTATTGATGATGGAAGCATGGATGGGACATATGATGAACTATTGAAGGCCCATCAGAAAAACAAAGCATATAAAATAATAAAATTCAGAAGAAATTTTGGTCAGACAGCTGCAATGAAGGCTGGGTTCGATTATTCAAAAGGGGAAGTTGTTATCACCTTAGACGCTGATCTGCAAAATGATCCCGCTGATATCCCGGAAATGCTGGATAAATTAAATGATGGCTATGATATAGTAAGCGGATGGAGAAAACACCGAAAAGACAATACTCTCATAAGAAATTTTCCTTCAGCAGTCGCCAATAGAATCATATCAACGCTAACAGGAGTTTATCTGCATGACTATGGCTGTACTCTTAAAGCATACAGGAAAGAAGTAATAAAAAATTTAGAACTTTACGGAGAGATGCATAGATATATTCCTGCCTTAGCCAGCTGGATGGGCGTAAAAATTGCAGAAATTCCGGTAAGGCATCACAGCAGAAAGTTTGGCAAAGCAAAATACGGAATTTCAAAAACCATCAGGGTAATCTTAGATATAATGGTTGTAAAATTCCTTTTAAGCTATTCACAAAAACCTATACAGGTATTTGGACTGATTGGCCTCATTGCAGGTGCAATCGGATTCATAGTAACAGCTTATTTAACCATAATGAGAATCTTTTTTAATCAGGGTTTGGCCAGCAGGCCGTTATTTACACTTTCAATTTTTATGATTCTTATTGGCATCCAGCTTATAACTATGGGATTGTTGGCTGAACTTATAATGAGAACCTACCATGAATCTCAAAATAAATCCATATATGTGGTTAAAGAGATAATTGAATAACAAGCATGAAGAAATTAAAGCATATTCTTATCCTGATTAAAATTTACACAAGCTATGTTTTTAGAAAAATCCATTGCAATTATCTTCCTGTAAGATTATGGATTGAGTTATCAAGCAGGTGCAACCTAAAATGCAGGCTTTGCGTAAACAGGGATATACCTCAGCATTTAAAAGGGGATATTAACTTTGACCTATATAAAAAAATAATAGATGAAGTAAAAGATTATGCATATGATGTAAATCTATTCCATAGAGGAGAGCCGCTTCTTCATCCACGCTTAATAGACATTATTTCTTATGCACGCACCAGTAATATAAAAACAAGGATCCACACCAACTCCACCCTTTTAACACCTGCTCTCAGCAGGAAAATAATATTATCAGGACTTGATTTAATTTCATTTTCTTTTGATGGCTACACTAAAGAAACCTACGAAAAAAACAGGGCAGGTGCAAGCTACGAAAAAAGTTTAAAAAACATAACCACATTTTTAAAAATAAAAAAAGAATTAAATTCTACAAAACCGTTTACCATAGTTCAGGTAATGGAATTTGATGAGGAGCTGGCATCTAAAAATTTTAAGGAGCAGAAAAAGAAATTTCTAATTAATTTTAATAATCTCCCTCTGGATAAATTAATAGTGCGAACTCCTCACAACTGGGGAGGACTGCTTAAATTAAGTAGAATTAAAAAAGTAAACCACAAAGACACCAAACTTATACCATGCACATTTCCATGGTATTCCTTAACAATTTTCTATGACGGAAAAGTATATCTATGCCCTCAGGATTTTGATGGCAAAGTTCTTATTGGAGATGTCAATAAAAATCCTGTCAGGGAGATTTTTAATAATCAGGTGATAAAAGAGGTTAGAAAAAAATTTAAAACAGGAAAAATAAAAGAGTTCAGCCCATGCAAAGATTGTGATAGAATTTGGAGAAAGACATTTATGGGAGTTCCAAAAGAGTATCTTGGAATATTTATAAAGGACAGTTTAAGAAAATAGCAGGAGGATTGATGAAAGCTCTCGTAACAGGCGGCAGTGGTTTTGCCGGGAGCCATTTAGTAAAAAAATTGATAAGCCGGGATATAAATGTGAGGGTGCTGGTAAGACCTACGAGCAAAATAGATGCCCTGAGGGAGCTTGGCGCTGAAATAGTAACTGGCGATATTACAGACAAAGACAGCGTATTTAAAGCAGTAAAAGGAGTAGATAAGGTTTTTCACATAACCGCAGCTTTCAGGGAAGCAAATCTTCCGGATAAGACTTACTGGGATGTAAATTATGGCGGTACAAAAAATATAATAGAAGCATGCCTGAAGCATGGAACCCAAAGGCTTGTACATTGCAGCACTATTGGAGTTACAAGCTCAATCAAAAATCCACCGGCAGACGAAACAACTCCTTACAGCCCGGGGGATGTTTATCAGGAATCTAAATGTAAAGCTGAAAAAGAAGTTTTGAAATATATAAAAGAGAAAAATTTACCTGCCTCCATTATCAGGCCATGTGCCATATATGGGCCGGGAGATTTTAGACTTTTAAAAATGTTCAGGATGATAGCTAAAAAAAGATTTTTTATGCCTGGTTCCGGCAATGTTTCATATCACATGGTGTACGTTGATGACTTAGCCAACAGCTTTATTTTAGCATCTGAAAAAGAGGAAGCAATAGGAGAGGTTTTTATTATCGGCGGAGAAAGATATGTAACCCTGAATGAGCTAGCCATGCTTATTGCCAAAGAATTTAATGTTCCCCCTCCTAAGATTCATCTGCCTTACAAACCTGTGGAAATTTTATCTTCTGTAGTAGAATACATTTACAAACCTTTAAAAAAGGAACCTCCTCTTTATCGCAGAAGGGTAGCCTTTTTTAAAAAAAATAGGGCTTTTGATATTTCCAAAGCTAAAAAAATTCTTGGCTACAAACCTGAGTTTAGTCTGGAAAATGGAATACATGCTGCAGCAAAATGGTACATAGATAATGGATATATTTAAAAAATAATATGATAGGAGATGATAAAATAAATACTAAATACGAAGATAAAATACAAAAACAACTTTTTTCAAAGAAGCAGTCCAGGGTTTCTAAATATATGGATTTATTTGTTGGCAAAAGAAACATCCTTAGCTTATTAAAATATGAGCTGATAATAAATCTGTTCCAAAATATGCCGGGAGCAGTGGGCATTTTCCTCAGAAATTTTTTCTACCCGCTTCTATTAAAAAAAGTTGGCAAAGGAGTAAGTTTCGGTAAATCTATAACTATAAGACACCCATGCAAGATATCAATTGAAGATAATGTAGTAATTGATGATAACTGCATGTTAGACGCTAAAGGTTTAGATAACCAGGGGATAATAATAAAAGAGGGAGCATACATTGGCAGAAACAGCATACTAAGCTGCAAAAATGGAACAATCATAATTTCAAAAAATGTAAACATCGGCTTTAACTGTGACATATTCTCAGCCAGCAAAGTAAAAATCGGAGAAAACACTTTAATTGCCGCCTACAGTTATATTGTTGGAGGAGGGCATAACTATGAAAGGACAGATATTCCAATAGCAGAACAGGAAAAACATTCACACGGAATAGAAGTCGGCAAAAATTGCTGGATCGGAGCAGGGGTAAGTGTCTTAGACAATACTACTATAGGTAATGAAACAATAATAGGTGCAGGAGCAGTTGTAACAAAAGATATGCCCCCATACTCAATTGCAGCCGGAATCCCTGCACAGGTGATAAAATCAAGAAAAAACAATTAACTTAAAAATGGCAAAAATAATATTTTTTTTTAGAAAAAACAAGAAAAAAATATTTTCATTTCTGAGAATAGCAGTCAGCATATCTCTAATTGCTTTTCTTATAAAAACGCAATTTAAAGATGCGCAAAGTTTAATAAAAATACTAAAAACAGTAAGTATCCCATGGCTGATCCTTTCAGCTTCCACCCATATATTTGGAATATGGATAACTGCTGTCAGATGGAAGGCCCTGCTGCAAACACAAAAAATCAACATAAGTACAAGGTTTCTAACCTCTACGGTTCTTATCGGCTTTTTCTTTAATAACTTCTTGCCTTCCACAATAGGAGGCGATGTTTTTAGAACTTACGATGTGGCAAAAAAAGCCAACAAGCCTCTGGGAACTTCTGCTTCTATAATTGTGGTTGAAAGATTTTCAGGAATTATAGGTGCGGCAACATACGCTGTCATAGCATTATTTTTAGGATTTACCGCAATAGGGGGACAGTCAATCATAATACCAATAATAATATTTTTTACAGTATGCTTAATATTAGGATTTATTATAATAAATCCATCAATCTTAAAATTGGGAAAACTTGTAAAAAAAATTAAATTCTTAGAAAAATTAAAACAAAAATTAAGCAACATTTACAATACATTTCTGAGCTTTAAGAAATATAAAATGGTACTTGTCAAAACTCTAATTTACAGCTTCCTGCTCCAGTTTGCAGTAATACTAAATTACTATCTCGCAGCTAGAGCCATCGGCATTAATCTTAGTTTAACAACTTTTATATTCATCGTCCCTGTAGTCACTATCATTTCTATGATACCAATCTCAATAGGTGGAATAGGATTAAGAGAAAATTCTATAGTTTACATTATGGTAGCAATGGGAGTGGCTAACGAAAAAGCTGCTTTGTGCTCATTAATACTTTTTGCAATGCTAATATTTGTCGGAATAATTGGCGGGATAATATATAGTGTAAGACCTTATGTAACAAATTGCTTTTCAAAAAAAGAGATATCAAAAATGAAGGCAAACAAAGATAATTAAAAATTTAAATTTTTAATTATCCTGTATATGTAATTTCCAACATACCCTTTATAAAAATCAATACCAATTATATTCAAAAAGATGAGAATAGCCAATATAAAAATGAACCCAAAAAAAATATAATATAAAAATTTAATTAGCCAAACCTTCCACATCATATCTTGTCCATCTTTTTTATTTGTAATAAAAAACAAACTCCAAAATATTATAGTCTCTGACCAATATCACCCAGATATTGCGATACATAGCTAAATACTGTATGTGCTACAACTGAAGCGCCTGCGGGGCTATAATGCATTCCATCAACAAAATACCCTCCTATATTTTGTGAAAGCGGAGTTAGCACATCTATAACAACTGCACCATGTTTTGAAGCAATTTTTCTAATTGTATCATTAGTTGCAGGATAATCTTCTTTCCCGGGATAACTTATAGGGCCAATAAGATTAATAAATACTCTGGCACCTAAATTTTTTGATTTAATTACAATGCCTTCCAGATTAGCTTCAAATCCTGAAACACCGGGTCCCGTATCATTAGTTCCATAATCTATTATGACTATCTGTGGATTATATACCGCAACGGTGCTATCAAATCTTTTATATCCATCACGGGCCATTTCACCGTTTTTTGCGCTTGCAATTGTATTATAATCAGCATATGGATAATTAGCTTCCAGAAGTTCATCAAATGTCTGTACCCAATTGGATTTAACTATTAGTGAATCACCCATTGCTACAATAGTCATGTTAACATGCCCTCTAACATTTATACTCCTGGATGGTATTTTTATCTCACCATTGCTGCTTTCAATCTTAAAATCAGTAGTTACTGTTCCCCCTGAATTAACCAAACTTTCATTTACATGCATGTTAAAAGTTATTTCTTTTTCCTCTCCTACTCCAAGATCTTTTAAATCCCATGTCAATCCTCTTATATCATCACTCCAGCTAATTCCCTCAGCAGTGCCTGACCTGTTGATATAAGTTACTCCTCCTGGTATGGGGCAAATAAGTCTATAACTTTCTTCTGTTTTTTCACCAGTATTTCTAATGACAATCTTTACGCCTACGGTCTCGCCAGCCCAGAGGTGTCCGCCATTTACATCATATAAAAATGCTTCTGATGTGGTTAAATCAGTGAAAAGGCTTAACTCTTCTTCTACTTTTTTTTCAATGATAACATCTGACCCATATTTCAAGGTACTATTATTGGTAATAATTTCTTCAGCAGTTAAATCATCTTTTACCTCAACTTTAAATGAAAAAGTTTTAGGTTTATTTATTTCTAAATTATCAATATTCCATAATACGCTGCCGCCCCTATATTCACCTGAATCTGTGATAGAATTTTCAATTACAATTACATTTTTTGACAAGTCACTTTTGACCTCAACATGAGCAGCATTCATATCACCAGTATTTTTTACCACTAATTTATATTGTATTATGTCGCCTAACCTTAATACCCCGCCATTTATATCAATAGCTTCCAGATCAAAACTGCTCAGGTCAGGACTGCTTTCAACTTTATTACTTAAGCCTGCATTTATATCTTTATTAAAAACATCCTGCCCAATCTTATAATTAAATTTTGCCCCATCAAATACAATCAAAGTACCATCATCCATTGGTTTATTCACTTCTACTGTGAAAGCTATCGTACCCTTTTTATTCTTTTCAACACAACCAACTTTAAAAGTCAATGCTCCATTGGTATTTTCTAAAATTTCATCATAGTTTGATGCTATAAAAACTGTATGCTCCGGTACCTTTGACTTTATTTCTAAATTATCTACATCCCTGTTTCCCGTATTCTTATAACTTATTGTATACGTTATTTGTTCACCAGGTTTTATATATTCGCCTGAGTCACTGGATACAAAATTAAATGATTCATCATCAAAATTTGGCTTTGCCAGGTAAACCATAAAATAATAATATGTAGAATATAATGCTGCAGCAGCTATAATAATTATTGCTGCAATATAAATCCTTTTTTTATTATATTTCAAAATTTCACTAAAACCTTTCATATATGCAATCG
>JAUVXY010000032.1 GCA_030603375.1 Actinomycetes bacterium
CTTGCATTAAGCGATATATAAAAACACCGCCATACAATTACTGTAAGCAATACTATCACAATCAAGGCTCCTACAAAACCAAGCTCTTCTCCAATCACTGAAAAAATAAAATCTGTATGGTGTTCAGGAACATAGTTAAGGTTTGTTTGTTTCCCCAAAAATAATCCTTTACCAAATAGCTCCCCTGACCCTATGGCCAGTTTTGATTGGAATAAATTATACCCCGCACCTTCTTTTTGGACACCTGGTTTTATAAATACAAGTATCCTGTCTAACTGATACTCCTTTATTAAATTTACCTTCAACCCCAGCAGTACTCCGCCAGCAGCCGCAGCTATAATTCCTAGAAAATATAAGATGTTAGCGCCTGATATAAAAAGCATCCCTACATATGTTAAACAATATATTAAAGCTGTGCCTAAATCAGGTTCCATTGCAACAAGGGCCACACACACAGATAAAACCACCAGTGAAAAAAATACCTTTTTAAACCCAACTTTATTTTTTTTCTCTATCTTCTGTTTTGATAAAATAGCAGATATTACTATAACCATAAATATTTTAGAAATTTCCGAAGGCTGCACTGAAAAAAACTTTAAGTCTATCCAGCTCTTTGATCCATGAACTTCAAATCCTAAAAACAGTACCAATACAAGAGAAGCAATAATTCCTGCAAATACTACCCACCAATATTTTCTCATACTCCTGTAATTTATGAATTGAATCAGCAGTAGTAATACTGCGCTTACTGCCAGCCACAGCGCCTGTTTTTTTAAATAATACAAGGGATCGCTTACTCCTCCCGGCATGCTAAACCTTGTAGCGCTGTAAATCATAAGAACACCAAATAAAGATACCAGCAAAACAGAAAAAAATAATATAAAATCAAATCTTGCCCCTGTCTTTTCCTTTTCCAAATTATCCAGTTCTTTATTGCTTCTTCTCATTTTTATCATTTTAATTAAGATTAAACAGATATCTATATATTTTCTCAGCAACAGGTGCCGCTACCTTGCCGCCTGAACCTGCCTCTTCCAACATTACCACCACTACATATTCCGGATTTCCAACAGGTCCATAGCTTGCAAACCATGCATAGTCCTGTTTACCTGCTACCTCAGATGTTCCTGTCTTCCCGGCTATTGGAATCTCATCTAAAGGAAATTTCCGAAAAGCATATGAAGCGGTCCCCTGGCTTACAGCAAGGCAAAGCCCTTCTTCTATTATACCCATGAAGTTGCTGTTTAAATTTAAATTTTCACTCTCATTTCTGCTTAAATCAATTGATATCTCCCCACTTTCATCTCTTGTCTCACTTACAACATAAGGAGTGTGTTTTATTCCCCTGTTAGCTAAAATAGAGTAAGCCTGCGCTGTCTGAAGCGGAGTTGCAAGTAAATATCCCTGACCTATTACCATGTTAATGGTATCGCCCGGATACCATACCGAATGCTCCACCTGATTCTTAAAATATTCTTTTTTCCACTGCCTGTCCGGGACCAATCCCCCGTCCTCGTAAGGAAGGTCAATTCCTGTTTTGGCCCCAAACCCAAAAATTCTCGCATATTTTTGAAGCAGTTCTTCTATGTTTTGAAGTTTTAAAAAAAGTCCGTACCCTATTTCATAAAAATAAATATCACAGGAATTTTTAATGGCACTCCTGATATCAACACTTCCATGCCCGGACTTTTTCCAACACCATTTAGGAAAGTCTTCCCCTAACCTGTACCATACACCGCCGCAATTAATTTTGCTGTACTCGCTGATTATATTTTCAGAAAGTCCCGCATAAGCAGGAATGACTTTAAAAGCTGAACCGGGCGCAAAAGACATCATGGCCCTGTTGTTTAAAGGATAACTGTTGTCAGGATTATTTAAGTAATTCCAATCAGAAACACTTATCCCCCCTACAAATAACTCTGGATTAAAAGTTGGATAACTTGCCATAGCCAGAACCTCTCCTGTTTTGGCCCCAAGCACTACAACAGCTCCGCCGGTCACCTTATAATATTCATCAGACCCGGGAAGTTTATTCTGTCTAATCTCCACAACAGACTCATGTAAAATTTCTTCCACTTTTTTTTGAAGTTCAATATCTATTGTTAGATACAGGTCATTGCCTGCAGTGTAACTGGTTTCTTCTATTATCCTTACAGGTCTGCCCATGGGATCTACTTCATATGTTATTTCACCTTTTATTCCCTTTAACACATTTTCATAAACTGCTTCTATCCCGGTCAGCCCAATTTGATCACCGCCCTCGTATCCCGCACTATATTTCTTCGTCTTAAGCTTGTCTTCATTTATCTCTCCTGTATATCCAAGTATGTGCGAAGCCAGTGAACCATAGCTATACTCTCTGCTAAAAATATCTATCACTTCGACTCCGGGGAGCATATTGCTATTTTCTTTTAAATATATCATTGAACCATAATCAATATTTTCTTTCAGAATAACCCTGTCAAGATATGGTATATTGCTATTTTGTAATTTTTTAACTATATCTTCGTATGGAATATTAAGTTTTTCGCTCAGAACCTTAATTACATCCTCATGTTGCAGCACAACACGCGGATCAACTGCAACTGCCAATACAGGTACGCTCTTAACCAAAAGTTTCCCATTTTTGTCATAGATATTACCGCGGGGAGCAAGAACTGTTCTCGTCCTGACAATGCTTTCCGAAGCTTCTTCTGCATACAGGCTGCCGCTAATTACCTGCAAAAAGTAAAGCCTTAAGATAAAAATTGCCATTAAAGCTAAGAACAAATAAACAACTATTTTAAGTCTTTTCTTTGTTGTTGAATCCAATTACATACTCCCTGTGCATACCAATTCTTATAAGTGGAAAGATAACAAGCATCAAAATAATATTACAAACAGGTTTCACCAGTAATTCTAATCCTAATTCAGATATTGCAATATTAAAATTAAATAAATAATGGATTACGCTAACCAATATAAGATTTATTTCTGTAACCAAAAAGATTATAAATGTAAAGCTCAAAATCCTTTGCTTAAGTCCAGCCTCAATAAGTTTACCGGCAATAAAGGCACTGGCAGCATATGCAAAAGCACTTATTCCAACAATACCGCCTCCTGTCATTAAGTCAAGCAGTATGCCCGCTGCAAACCCGCAAAAAGCTCCAAATATGACCCCGTCCATTAAAGAAATGGCAACTACTGTTACCAGAATCAAATCAAAATTCACTGAAAACAGCTTTAGATTTTCAACAAATGCTATTTGCAGAATAAGGCAAGCTGCCAGTATAAAAAAATGCAGGACTTTATATGTTAATTTCATAATTAATTAAGAAATTGTCTCACCCTTTTATGATTAAGACATACTCCAGCTCTTTAAAATCTACAAATGGTTCTATTTCTATTTCCTTGTAAGGGCTCCCTGCGCTCCCGGCGGTACTTTTTATTCTTCCTACAAGAATTTCTGACGGCAGCAGTTTGCCATACTCAGATGTAATGATTACATCGCCTCTGAATACTATTTCTTCTTTAGGAATATAATTTAAGTAAATCTTTTTATCATTGCCGCCTTCTACCATTCCCAGTACCCTCGATGAAAGTATCCGTGCCCCGATACTGCTCCGCGGATCATTAATAAGTTTTACCCTGCAGCTGTTGCCGGCACTTAATATTACTGCTCCTACGAGCCCGTCCTCGTTTACTACGCCCATTCCTTCCAGAACCCCGTCGTTTGTGCCTTTATTTAAAGTAATTTCAGATTGCAGTTCACCCATGCTAAAACCAATCACCTTGGCAAGTTCAGTTTCGTAATCTTTTCTTAATTTTACACCTAAAAGCTCTCTTAAAGCATTGTTTTCAATTTTAAGATTAATATTTTCACTATAATCTTTCCTGAGGTTTGAATTTTCTTTTTCCAGAATTTTTATTTTTTCCCTTAAATTAAGATAATCCCTGGTTGAATTTATAAAGTTTGCTACAGGATGAAAAAATAAAAAAAACTTTTCCTGGACAGGTTTAAAGAAATCAAGGGTTTTTACTTTTACCCCTTTAGTTAAATCAGATCCCTTAAAGCTGACAGTAATAATTACCAGACATAAAACAATTATTATGCCCAGGACAATAAGATTTTTAAAATTTTTTCCCATGGGTGAAACTAAAAATAAGAAATATAGCAAAAGATAAAAATACAGTGTCTAGTGCTTGGAATACTTAAGATATCTTTTTAGTGCCGCAAAATCCTCTACACATCTGCCGGCCCCGATAGCCACGCTGGCAAGTGGTTCATCAGCCATGCAAACCTGGCAATGAGTTTCTCTCCCAACCCTCTCTGCAAGTCCCTTAAGCAATGAACCGCCGCCTGCTAACACTATTCCATTTTTTAAAATATCTGAAGACAGCTCCGGAGGCGTATCGTCCAACACATCTATAACTGCATCCACTATGTCACTTATAGTCTTTTCAAGAGCTTTCCTTACTTGCTGACTTGTAACAATAATTGTTTTTGGAAGCCCGGTCACCAAATCCCTTCCATTTACTTCCATTTTTGACTCATTTTCCAGAGGGAATGCGGACCCGATTTCCATCTTTATCTTTTCAGCAGTTCTTTCCCCTACAAGTAAATTATTCTCCTTTTTCAAATAATAAATTATTGCCTCATCCATCTCGTTACCGCCAATTCTGAGAGACTTGCTCACTACTATGCCGCCCAAAGATGTAATTGCCACCTCAGAAGTTCCGCCGCCTATATCCACTACCATGCTCCCTATCGGCTCATTAATAGGAAGTCCTGCGCCTATTGCAGCAGCAAGCGGTTCTTCAATAATATAAGCTGCTCTTGCCCCTGCCTGCTCAGCAGCTTCAACAACCGCTTTTCTTTCAACAGGAGTAATACCGGATGGTACGCAAATAACAATTCTTGGCCTTGCAAATGACACGTTTTTGTGAACCTTATGAATAAAATATCTAAGCATTTTTTCAGTAGTTTCAAAATCTGCTATTACACCATCTTTAAGCGGCTTTATTGCAACTATGCTCCCCGGTGTTCTTCCAACCATCCTTTTAGCTTCATGTCCAACTGCAAGCACCCTTTTCTCATTATTATCAATAGCTACTATTGAAGGCTCCTCAAGAACTATGCCCTTGCCCTTAACATATATTAATGTATTTACGGTCCCGAGATCTATCCCCATATCTCTGCCTATCACATTTAGAAAAAATTCAAACATTAAAAACTCCTTAACCACGGTAAAAATTTATAATCAAATTAGTACAGTAAGTTTATATTTTTTTATTTTCTCCTTCCAATATCAGAAAGTAAAAATCCCAGCAATATTCCTATTATTGCGCACAGCGTAATGTTTACATGAACGCCGAAACTTATATCAAACAAATATAAGTTAAGACTCAAAGAATCAGTGCCAATCTTTAAGCCTTTATCCAGTATTGGAATTGTATCCGACAATACTTGCCCCAGTACAGCTCCTAAAATTCCTCCCAGCAAAACTATGAAAAAAATTGCCTTACCTCTTTTTCTAAACATTTTTCCACCTTAAAAAATATCCTTAATTAAAAATTTCCTAATCTAACAACTATTTTTCTTAACTCTTTGTTAATTACTCAAATCAATGTTTCGCCAAACTAATTTTGTCCAAAAAATAATTTTATTTCCCTGCTGGAACTTTTTACTGAATCTGAACCATGAATTACATTTATAGTTATATCTGTACCAAAGTCCCCCCTGATCGTACCTTTTTCAGCTTTCTTTGAATCCGTAGGACCAATAAGAGATCTGACCTTCTTAATGGCATCTTCGCCGCTTACTACCACAATAACTACCCTGTCAGATGTAATATATTTTATCAGACTTTCAAAGAAATTTTTATCTTTATGCTCACAGTAGTGCTCGCACGCCAGTTTTCTGTCTATCCTGGCCATTTTTAATTTCTCTATAGTTAAATCTTCTTTTTCAAACCGTGCTATTATTTCTCCAATGATTTTTTTTCCCACAGCATCCGGCTTTATTATTACCAAACTTTTTTCCATATATTCTCATCTCTCTATTATCAAAGTTACTATTTTATTTATTGCCATAAACTATTACACCCGCTGCCAGCCTTAAGCCGCTCTGCTACTGAGTAGTTTTACAATACGGGCAAATCTTCCAGTTTAAGTTTAGCGGCTTCCCACATTTTGTGCATGAGTTTTTTAATTTTTTCCTGCAATAAGGACACACAAGATAATCCTCCTTTACTTCATTTCCGCAGGCGGGACACTTAGTTTGTTTAGAATTTAAAAGCATCTCCATCCTCTTAATTTCCATGTCCCTTTCAATTATGTCATCTATAAATTCTGGGGGCCTGAGTATTAGATATAATATTAAACCTAAAAAATTTAATGCCAGAACAACAAATGCCCAGAAAAATGGTATTGAATTTCTTAGCTTCGCATCCCTGTAGGTCCAATAAACAAAAGACAGCCAGATAATTATTAAAAAGAAAATAGATGCATATATAAGGTTCCTCCAGATTGGAAGTCTAAAAAATTCTAAAACTTTATTTATATACTCAAATAAATCCATAAAACCCCCAAATTTTAATTTTAGTTTTAACTTTAGGCTACAATTATACTATTTAGCAAATCATGCCACCCAAATTTTCTAAATTAGTTATAGAGCCAGTAATGCATATAATATCATTACTTTTAGAAAAGTTTAAAGCGAAATTTAAAGAATTTTCTATATTATCCATACTGTACATGTTTGACGGCACGTTTTTTTTCTTCTCTGCCTTTAGATTCTTTATCTTTAAAACCTCACTTTGCAGCTTACCGATATCCAGACTTCTACTGTTTAAGCTGGATGTTAAAATCAATATATCGCTTACACCAAGGATGCTGGAAATCATTTTCTTGTAATCCTTATCCCCAAGCACTGCAAAAATAATTATTTTTCTTCTTTTGCCAAAATATCCACTTATATTTTTCACTAAATTTTTTATACCTTCAGGATTATGGGACGTGTCTGCTATCACCAATGGATTTTCCTTTAGTATTTCAAATCTTCCCTTAATTTTAAGTGAAAGCATGCTTTCTTTTAACAATTTTTCCTCAACATTCTCCCCATATATGCCTAAATAAAGCTCTGCCATGGTTAAAGCCAGAGACAAATTAAATTTCTGGTACTCTCCAAACAGAGGCAATTTTAAATTTTTATATACTGCCCCGGTTCCCTTAATATCAAAGCTTGATTCGCACACATCGCCTTTATTTATATTCAGTATGCAAAAATCATCCCCGAAGACAAAGAGTTTAGAAAAAGAGTCCCTAACCTTTTTTTTAATAACATCTAAAACCTTCCTGTCACTGGTCAGTGTCGCAACAAGAGCCCTGTTTTTTATAACCTCGACTTTTTCCAAAGCAATTTTTTCTATGGTGCTTCCCAATATCCTTGTATGTTCCAAACTTACTCCTGTCAGCCCAACTACTTTTGATTCTGCAGCATTGGTTGCGTCCCACCTTCCGCCCATTCCAGCCTCAAGTACCATTACATCCAGCTTTCCCTCTTCCCCAAGTTTAAATGCCATGGCAGTAAGTATTTCAAATTGTGTCAAATGCCCGCCTAAATTCATTCTATTGACTTCTTCTACGCATGGGTATATGTCTTCAAATAACTTTGTAAATCTATCTTCTGACACTTCTTTGCCGGAAATCCACATTCTCTCTGTGTAACTATCTATGTGTGGAGAAATATAATATCCGCATTTTTTACCATGCTGGTGCAATATAGAAGCTGCCATTATAGTTGTGGAAGTTTTGCCATTTGTGCCAACTACATGAATAAAATCATATTTTTTATGGGGACTGCCAAGAAGGTCAAGGACTTTCCTTATCCTTACAAGATCCGGCTTTATTCCGAATATAAGACAATTATCTAAGTATCTGCATACCTGCTCGTATTTCACTTTCTTTCGCTTTTATTCCTGCCTGTTTTATTTTCTTATATTTTTAATTTTTTCCAACTGCTCATTCAGTACTTTAAGAACTTTACTGAATTGAGCCAGTTTTTCTTTTTCTTTGTTTACAATTTCTTCCGGCGCTTTTTTTAAAAAATCTATGTTTGAAATTTTCTTGCTGCTTTTTTCTGCATCAATTTTTACTTTTTTAATCTCACCGGTAATTCTGCTGGCCTCAAGTTCTATGTCCACGACATCCAGTATATAAATATATATGTCTACATCGCCTTTTGTGGCTCTAACATACCCTTTCTGATCCAAACTATTTTTAAATTCCAGACTGCCTACCTTAGCCAAATTGTAAATATATTCTTTATTTTCTTCTAATATATCTTCCTTAATTTTATCTTTAGTTACAAGATTAACCTTAACTTTACTGGAAGGATTTATTTTAAGCTCGGATCTTATCTTTCTAATTTCACCAATTACATCAAAAAGAACCTTTATCTTTTCTTCTGCTTCCTCATCTGTCTGGCTCCCATCAAATTCAGGAAATTTGCTTATCACTATGCTCTCTCCGTCACTGCAAATATTTTGCCATATTTTTTCAGTTACCATTGGCATGAAAGGGTGAAGGAGCCTTAGATATTTTTCAAGCACGGTCCACAATACATAACAGGCAGTTTTTTTCTCTTTATCATCTTCTGACAGGTAAATCCTGCTTTTAGTAGTCTCAATGTACCAGTCGCAATATTCGCCCCAGAAAAAATCATACAGGAGCCTTGAGGCAAAAGAAAAATTATATTTTTTTAAATATTTTTCTACTCCCTTTATTGTACCGTTTAACCTGCTTAAAATCCACCTGTCCCATATATTTAAGCTAAGGTCTTCCATATTAATATTTTTAATGTCGCCAGTATGTTCTGTATTGGAAATTACAAATTTAGACGCGTTCCATAACTTATTTGCAAAATTTCTCATTCCAGCTATTCTTTCTTCCCCTAAAAGCAAATTTTTCCCGGGAGTAGCCAGCGAGGTTAGTGTAAATCGTAAGACATCAGCACCATATTTATTGATTATCTCCACTGGATCCACAACATTCCCTTTGGATTTGCTCATCTTGCGTCCCTTGAAATCACTTACCAATGGATTTATAAATACTTCCTTAAATGGGATATCGTCCATAAAATACAGGCTCATCATAATCATTCTTGCTACCCAGAAAAAAACAATATCATGGCCCGTTACTAGTAAGCTTGTAGGAAAGAAATGTTTTAGCTCATCCGTTTCATCAGGCCATCCCATAACAGCAAAGGGCCAGAGGCATGAGCTAAACCATGTATCAAGAACATCACTGTCCTGTTCTAAGTTACTGCTGCCGCAATTGGAACACTTGTCAGGTGTGCTTTCGCTTACCATTATCTCGCTGCAACTCTTACAATACCACACAGGAATTCTGTGCCCCCACCAAAGCTGCCGTGAAATGCACCAATCTCTTATATTTTCCATCCAGCTAAAATATATCTTTTCCCATTTTTTGGGTTTTATTTTTACCCTGCCTTCTCTTACCGCAGCAATAGCTGGATTTGCTAATTTTTTCATTGAAACAAACCATTGCATGGAAATTCTTGGCTCAACTACGGTACTGCACCTTGAACAAAAGCCAACTGAAGATTTGTGGTCCTTTTTACCAACCAGATAGCCCTGCTCCCCTAAATCTTCTAAAACTTTTTCCCTTGCCCTGTATCTATCAAGTCCGGCATATTTGCCAGCATTAGAGTTTAAGATAGCATCTTCGTTCATTATGTTTATCTCTTTTAACCCATGCCTCCTGCCAATCTCAAAATCATTGGGGTCATGAGCAGGAGTAACCTTAACGGCACCTGTGCCAAAATCCATATCCACAAAATCATCTTCAACTATCGGTATTTTTCTTTCAGCAAGAGGGAGGAAAACTAATCTGCCTTTATATTTTTTGTACCTCCTGTCTTTAGGATTTATTGCCACAGCAGTATCCCCGAGCATTGTCTCGGGCCTTGTCGTAGAAACAATTATGTATTCGCTGCTGCTTGGCTTGCCGCTTTCAGTGTCTATCAGGGGATACTTAATATCCCATAGGCTTCCGCTTTTTTCTGCATGTTCTACCTCAATATCTGAAATAGCGGTCCTGCATCTTGGGCACCAATTTACCATATAATTTCCCCTGTAAATGAGCCCATCGTTGTACAAAGAAACAAATTCTCTGGTTACTGCGCGGCTATAGCTTTCATCTAATGTAAACCTCTCACGGTCCCAATCACAGGAGCACCCTAAAAACTCAAGCTGTGACTTAATTCTGCTGCCATATTTTTCTTTCCACTGCCACACATTTTCTACAAATTTTTTCCTGCCAAGCTTAAATCTATTTGTACCGCTTTTTTCAAGCTCTCTCTCTACAACATTTTGGGTAGCTATTCCGGCATGATCAGTTCCGGGTATCCATGTAGTATTAAAACCCTTCATTCTCATATATCTGACCATTACATCCTGAAGAGTATTGTTTAAGGCATGCCCAATATGTAAATACCCGGTAACATTCGGGGGAGGGATTACAATGCTAAATGGTTCTTTAGAGAAATCAACCTCATTGTGAAAATATTTCTTTTCCAACCAGAATGAGTAAATGTCCTTTTCAAAATCCAGAGGATTATACTTATTTTTTATTTCACCATGCATCTCAGGCTAATTTCTTTTCATCTTTTGGAAGATCTTCATTTTCAGAACTGAGGACAAGAGAAGACTTTATCTTGTCCTCTACCATATCTTTTGTTATAACACATTTTTTTATGTTTTTGCGATTGGGTATTTCAAACATGATGTTTAACATGGTTTCTTCCATAATCGACCTTAAACCTCTGGCACCGGTTCCTCTCTTCTGAGCTAAACGTGCAATAGCTTTTAAAGAATCTTCTCTAAATATTAAATCTACATTATCCAGGCTAAACATCTTTTTGTATTGCTTAACAAGCGAATTTTTTGGTTCCGTCAAAATTCTAATCAGGTCATCCTCAGTCAGGCTTGAAAGGGTACCTGCTACAGGAAGCCTTCCTATAAATTCTGGAATTAATCCATATTTGAGCAAATCTTCCGGCATAACCTGCGGTAAAAGCAAATCACATTTTTCCACTTTGTTTGGAATTATGTCAGATATAAAACCCACGCTGTTTTTATTTATTCTTTTTTCAATTATTTTTTCAAGTCCTCCGAATGAACCTCCGCAAATAAACAAAATATTGGTAGTATTGATTTGAATAAAATCCTGATGCGGGTGCTTCCTTCCACCATGTGGAGGGACATTAGCATCAGTTCCTTCCAGGATTTTAAGAAGGGCCTGCTGTACGCCTTCACCAGACACATCCCTCGTAATAGAAGGATTTTCAGATTTACGGCTCACTTTGTCTATCTCATCTATGTATACAATACCAGTTTCAGCTTTTTTTATATCAAAATCTGCTGCTTGTATTAATCTGAGCAGTATGTTTTCAACATCCTCGCCAACATATCCTGCCTCAGTAAGTGACGTTGCATCTGTAATACAAAATGGAACATTCAGTATCCTTGCAAGTGTTTGCGCCAAAAGAGTTTTTCCGCAGCCGGTAGGTCCGAGAAGCAGGATATTGCTTTTTTGAATTTCAACATCATCACTGCTTAATACATTTTCATATTTTACTCTTTTGTAGTGATTATATACTGCCACTGAAAGTATCTTTTTTGCCATCTCCTGGCCTATAACATAATCATTTAACACTGAATAAATCTCGCTTGGCCGCGGCAGATCCTTAAAGTCTACTTCTTTCTCTTCCTTTAACTCTTCATCTATTATCTCGTTGCACAACTCAACACATTCATCACAGATATAAATCCCCGGCCCTGCTATAAGTTTTTTCACCTG
>JAUVXY010000050.1 GCA_030603375.1 Actinomycetes bacterium
GAAGCCGGGATATCTTACATGTGTTCAGAAATAGACAAATACTATAGTGGTGAGACAGCAAGTCTTCCTTTTGAACCCTATCCTGAGGAATACACAGGTTCTATTGAATCAGGTGAAGGCAGCTTCACCGTAAGTTATGAAATCTATCCTGCCGACAGCGGCTCACTTGTGTCAGGTTATGCCATAACTTCAAAAGGCATGGATAAAAGCGGTGTAATGAGAACAGTAAGGGTTAATGTTCTAACATTTAATATATTTAATTTTTTGTATTCAGAAAACTCTTTAAATTATGGTGATATTGTTCCATCGGGAACTACGATTGATGGTCCTTTTTTTACAAATTCCGATTTAAATTTAAGAGGCAGGGCCACATTTTTGGAAGGGCCCCTCATGGTTGGCGGCAGCATAGTACTTGGCGGAAATTCAACTATAGGTGAGGAAGGAAATCTGATAGACTTATTTTTAGGCGGTTCTTTTGAGGATGTAAACGGCACCCCTATTAAGCCTCCTTTCAGCAGCTACAGCAATGTTTTTGTAGATGACTTTTATAACAACTTGATAGATCTTCCAATGTTAAATATCAGTGATGATTATATAAATAGTTTGATAGAAAATTATGGCGCAATAGAAGTCCCCAGTAGTCTATACATAGGACATATGGGAGGTGCAATATTCCCTATAATAGCACCTTTAATACCTGGAACTACTGATAATTATATGTATTTTAGCCCTGATGGAATTTTGCATATAAAAGGCAATATTGTAGTTCGTGGAAATATTGATATTGGTGAAACTTCCGGGAAAAAATTTACCATAGAGTATCATGGTAAAGCAAAATTGGTAGCTACCGGGGACATAAATGTTAATGGTCAGATAATACCAGGCAGCAGTTTGAACTATTTTCCCGAAGAAGATCTGCTAATTTTAATGTCGCAAGCCAGTATATATGTAAAAGAAAGAAATCCAAAATCTCCAGGTTACAACAACCCAAATGTTGCTGCAATGATGCTTTCTTCAAACTTGCTTAAAACAGAGAACAACACAGTTGTTAGAGGCGGTTTAATCTCCGGTACAATAGACCTGGGTAATAATACATATGTCTATTATGAACCAGACATAGGCAGTTCATTGCCGGAGGGGATGCCGGAAACTTCCAATATTATATTTGCCGGCAGCTGGCAGGAGATACAAAATCAATAATAAATTTTCTGTTATCAACAATCATATTAAAATAACAAATAAAAAAAATGGAAAACTCTTTTAATCATAGGATAAACAGGCTAAAAGCCTCTCTAAAAAATAAAAATGTAGAAAATATAATAATACTAAAGGATGAAAATATTTTTTACTTAACTGGATTTTACGGCAAGGATTCTGATAGTATATTCCTCCTGATGAATGGCGATATGTATCTTTTTGTTAATTTTATTTTTCTTGAGCAAGCTCAAAAATCTATAACAACAGATAAGATAAATATTATTTTATACTCCGGAGACAAATATGAGAAACTTTCAGAAATTCTAAAAAATTATAATACTAAGGCAATAGCGGCAGATGGAAGCAGTATCACTTATGCTGATTTTATAAAATTAGAAAAATTTCTTAATTTTCAGGATAAAAAATTGCTAAACCCTGGTAAATTAGTAGAGGGCCTGAGGGTAATAAAGGATGATGTTGAAATTTTCAATATCAAAAAAGCATGCAATATTACAGATAATGCATACAGCAGCATATTAAATTTAAAATCTTCTGGTATATTAAAATTCTCAGAAATAAAACTTATGCATGAAGTTGAAAAGGAACTAATCCGTTTTGGTTCGGATGGAAGGTCGTTTGACGCAATAATTGCGAGTGGTAAAAATTCATCTCTTCCGCACCACATATCCTCAAGAGAAAATATAAAAAGCGGAGTATTGCTGATGGATTTTGGGTGTAAATTTGAAAATTATTGTTCAGATATTACGCGAACAGTGTTTTTAAAAAATAACAAAAAAACTAATGAAATTAAAAAAATTTATGATATAGTCTTACAGTCTCAAATAAAAGCTATAGAGGCATGCAGAGAAGGGGTAAGCTGTTCTGAATTAGATGGACTGGCAAGAGAATTTATAAAGTCTAAAGGGTACGGTGAAAATTTTGGCCATAGTCTCGGACATGGTGTAGGTATAGAAGTGCATGAAGAACCAATGGTGTCTCGCAAAAGCAAGACAATATTAAAAAAGAACATGGCTATTACAATTGAACCCGGCATATACATTAAGGGAATCGGGGGAGTAAGAATAGAGGATTTGGTTCTGGTCAAAGAAAATTGCTGCGAGGTTCTTTATAAATCTGCTAAAGCGTGCATAACTTTGGATTGATATTTAAAAATTTATTTAGAGGAGTTTTTTATGATAAGTACAAGTGATTTCAAAAATGGCATGTCTATTAATTATAAAGATCAACTATATGAAATACTATATTTTCAACATGTCAAACCCGGCAAAGGCGGAGCCTTTGTGAGGACAAAACTAAAAAACTTAAATACAGGAGCTATTACAGATAAGACTTTCAGGGCTGGAGAAAAAGTCGAAAAAGCAATTATGGACACAAAAAGAATGCAGTTCTTGTACAGAGATGAGCATTATTACAATTTCATGGACACTAAAACTTATGAGCAAATTCCAATAAGTAAAGATCATATTGGGGAAAAAGAAAATTTTTTATTGGAAAATATGGAAGTATCGGTGATATTTTATAAAGGCGAACCTATTTCTGTAGAACTTCCAACTTTTATAGAGACTAAAATTATTGACACAGAACCCGGTATTAAAGGTAATACAGTAAACAGTAATTATAAACCTGCAAAAATTGAAACAGGCATAACCATGCAAGTTCCTCTGTTTATAAATAAAGGTGATATAATCAAGGCAGATACGCGAACAGGCGAATATATAACAAGGATAAGCAAATAATAAAACAATAAAGACATAAAAAAGTATGACAAGAAGAAAAAGCAGGATAGATGCTGTGATACTACTTTATCAAAGTGATCTGCTTGAAAAAAACATAAAAGAAATAATAAAAAATGAAATAATGTTTGAGAAAAAAATTGATGATTTTACAATAAAATTGCTGGCGGGTGTCAGCAAACACAGAAAAGAAATAGACAGCATGATTAAGGAAATAGCAAAAAACTGGACTTTGGAAAGAATGGCAATTATAGACAGAAATATACTAAGAGTAGCTATATACGAAATGCTGTATGAAAAAGATATACCTCTTAAGGTATCTGTTGATGAGGCGATAGAAATTGCAAAGATTATTGGTCAAAAAGAAGATACTCCCAAATTTATAAATGGTGTGCTTGGGAAGATTTTAATAAATATAACTGATTAGAATTCCATAAATTAATTTTAAGATGATTGATTCTGCTGCAAATAGTACAATAAAAAATTTATACCCTGATTTTATAGTAAAAGAAATAAATGAGAATCTAAATTTTTATTTAAAAAAATACAGAAACAGTCCGCCTATACTAAGAGAAGCAATCAGGTATACTATAACAAGCGGTGGTAAAAGATTTAGGCCAATACTATGCCTGCTTACAGCAAAAAGTTTAGGCAAGAATTACAAAATGGCGTTTCCAACTGCTTGTGCCATTGAATTTATACATACCTATTCTTTAGTGCATGACGACCTGCCGTCAATTGATAATGATGATTTAAGAAGAGGAAAACCTACATGCCATAGAATGTTTGGTGAAGACATAGCAATACTTGCAGGCGATGCATTATTTGCAGAATCTTTCAGCCTTATATTAGAACATCAAAAATCTGATTGCGAAACAAAAATTAAAATATTAAACGAGATTGCAAATGCTTCGGGAGCGTTGGGACTGATTTCAGGACAAATAATTGATGTTTACTTCTCAGGTAAAAAAATAGATAAGAAAAAATTAGAGTATATGCATGCCAATAAAACAGGAAAGTTGATTACAGCATCTGTAAGATGCGGCGCTATTTTGGCTGGAGCAAACAATGATTATCTGGAAAAATTTACTGTATTTTCAAAAAACATAGGCCTTGCTTTCCAGATAACCGATGATATTTTAGATGCAACTTCAAACAGCAAAGCGGCAGGAAAGACAATCGGAAAAGACAGCATTCAGGGAAAAAACACTTTTGTGAGTATGTATGGGATTGACAAATCAAGGAAAATAGTAGAAGAAAAAATACAATATGCCATAAAAATTATAAAAAGTATGGACATAGACCGCAAATGGCTGATAAATATTTCCAAATTTCTACTCTTGAGAAAAGCCTGAAGAGGTTTAGAAATAAAGAATAAATTAAGTTAAATTATGTTAAAATAATTTTAAAAACTACAAAAAAAGAAAATATATGAAAAAGATAGGAATAATTTCAAATAATCAAAATATAAAAGCTGTAAAAATAGCAAAGGAAATATATGATTACTTGCTTAACAAAAAAAATGAAGTTTTTTTGTTAAAAGATGATACCTTGCCACAAAAATATTCACTTTCATCAGTGTTGGAACCAGAGTTTAACTCGGAAATAGAGCTTCTGATATCAGTAGGAGGTGATGGCACTTTTTTAAGAGCTTCCCGGCATTCATTTAAAAAAGAGATACCAATTATGGGAGTAAATGTAGGAAATCTTGGATTTTTAGCTGAAATTGACATAGCTAATATGTATAATTTCATTGATTGCGTATTAAACAACAAATACAAAATAGAAGAAAGGATGCTGATAGAGGGAAAATTGTATAGGAATGGCAAAATAGTCAGCAATGCAGGGCAGCCATACCTGGCTTTAAATGAATTTGTTGTTAGCAGGCCAATACCCGGAAAGGTCATAAAAATAGAAATAATTGTAAATGAAGAATGTATAATGAGCTTTAGTGCAGACGGAATTATAGTCGCTACTCCTACAGGTTCAACAGCCTATTCAATGTCGGCAGGGGGCCCAATTGTTGAGCCTAAAAGCAAAGTAATAATTGTTACTCCCATATGTGCGCATACTGTTTACAGCAGAAGCATGGTACTTAGTCCTGACAATAAATTAGAAATTAAAGTAAGTTCCAAGAACAAAAGTGTCATTTTAAATGCTGATGGCGTAGATACAGGAGAAGCGGTACAGCCAGATGATATGCTCAGGATTGAAAAGTCTGAAAAAAAGTTAAAGCTTATAACAGTAAATAAAAATGTATTCTTTAAAATTTTCAAGGAAAAGCTTTTAGGTAAAAAAAATGCAATTTAGTTTAACTTAATATAAATTATAGTATTATGCTAAAAGAATTACAGGTAAAAAATTTTGCAATAATAGATGATGTAAAGATAAAATTTGAAGAAGGTTTGAATGTCTTAACAGGAGAAACTGGAGCAGGCAAAACTCTTATAATAGAAGCCATTAATTTATTAATAGGCGAGAGGGCAGATAGCAGTTTAATAAGGAGTAGCGAAGAAAAATTAATGGTCCAGGGTTTTTTTGACTTTAGCAGTAATCAGGAAGTAATCAATTTTCTGAGAAATGAAAATATTATTACTGAGGACGATCCGGTAGACGACATAGTAATTAGCAGAGAAGTTAATAAAAAAGGTAAAAACAGAGCATTTATAAATGGAATTTTTACCCAGATCAGCACTTTAAAAAAGTTATCTTTATGCTTTATTGATATTCATGGCCAGCACGATCACCAATATTTGCTTGAACAAAAAACGCACATTGAAATAGTTGATAGAATTGGCAAAGAAGAATTAAAAAATATTAAGGACATGTACAGGAACACACTGAATAACTATCTGGGCAAAAAAGAAGAACTTTTACAGCTAGAAAAATTACAGGAAGAAAAAGAGAAAACGCTTTTAGATCTAAAATATAAACTTAATGAAATTGAAAATCTAAATATTGAAAAAAACGAGGAAGAAGAATTAGAAAATGAAGCAAAAATATTAAAAAACTATGAAAAAATATATCAGCTTTCCTCAGAGTGTCAAAACATATTTAATGGAGACAGCGCAGAGCTTTCTTCTATAAGTGATAAAATAGCAATATTGGAAAAAAATGTTTTAAAACTTGCAGAAATAGATAAAAGATTTAAAAAATATACAAATGAAATAAGTTCAATAAATATATTTGTAGAAGAACTTAGCCGCTATTTAAGCACATATCTTTCAGATATTGAGTACAGCCCCGGCAGGCTTGAATTTATACAGGAAAGACTTTACAAATTATCAGGGGTTAAAAAAAAGTATGGATTGGATTTACCATCAATTTTAAAGCACTCAAAGGAGATAAAAGAGGAAATTGAAAACCTTGAAAATATTGAGTATAAACTTGAGACCAACAGGAAAAAGTTTGAAACTATTAAAAAAGATCTGGTAGATAAAGCAATCAAACTAAGCAACTATCGAAAAAAAATAATAGGAAATTTTGAAAGCAAAGTAAGGAACGAATTAAATAGCCTTAATTTTAAATCAGTTACATTTAAAGCGCAGATGGATCTTGCCAGTGGAGACAATGGGATAAAAATAAATGGGAAAAGTGTGAGATTGTCTAAAAATGGCATAGATAATATAGAATTTTTGATTTCACTTAATCCGGGAGAAAATATAAAACCATTAAAAAAGATAGCTTCAGGTGGTGAAATTTCAAGAATTATGCTAGCTCTTAAGTCTATTATTGGTTCAGTGGACAGTATGTCAATTATGATATTTGATGAGATAGATGCAGGCATAGGTGGAGAAACATCAAGAATAGTAGGAGAAAAATTATATAGAATATCAAGAAACCATCAGGTTGTGTGCATTACCCATCTTGCACAAATAGCATGTTTCTCGGATTGCCACCTTTTTATTGATAAATATATTGAGGATGGGAGAACTAAAATAACAATAAGAAAGCTGGATAAGGACGGTAAAATAAGGGAAATATCAAGAATGCTAAGTGGGAAAAAGGAAAGCAGCATATCTATTATGCATGCAGAAGAACTTTTAAATCAATGCAATATAACTAGAAACCAAACATTGAAGGGATGATCAAAAGTTGAAAACTAAATTCATATTTGTCACAGGAGGAGTTTTGTCTTCACTTGGAAAAGGAATCTGTGCGGCTTCTCTGGGAAGACTTTTAAAAGCAAGAGACATCAGTGTAACAATTCAAAAATTTGACCCATATATAAACGTTGATCCGGGTACTATGAACCCATTTCAACATGGAGAAGTTTTTGTGACTGAAGATGGTGGAGAAACAGACTTAGATTTGGGACATTATGAACGTTTCATAGATGAAAATTTATCCAAATACAATAATTTTACTTCTGGAGTAATTTATAAAACTGTTATAGACAATGAAAGAAAGGGCAAATATTTAGGTTCTACGATACAAGTGATACCACACGTAACTGATGAAATAAAGAGAAGTATAAAAAGAACTCTGCAAAACAAAAAAGTGGATATAGTTATTACAGAAATAGGTGGGACAGTCGGGGATATTGAAAGTTTGCCATTTTTAGAAGCAATAAGACAATTTAAAAAAGATGTTGGCATGGAAAATGTTCTTTATGTGCATGTCACATATGTTCCATACCTTAAAACAACAGGAGAGCTTAAAACAAAACCTACCCAGCACAGTGTAAAAGAGCTTAGAAGCATTGGCATTCAGCCTGACATAATTGTATGCAGAAGTGAAATCAAATTGTCAGATGATTTAAAGAATAAAATCTGCCTTTTTTGTGATATAGAAAAAGAAGCCAATATAAATGCAGTAGATGCAAAACACTTGTATGAGGTTCCACTGATGCTGAGAGACGAAGGCTTTGATTCTATAGTGCTTTCCAAGTTAAAAATGAATAATAAGTTGTCTAATCTTAAAGATTGGGAAAAATTAGTAAATACCATACGCAACCTGAATGGTACAGTTACAATTGGAATAGTTGGGAAATATACAACTTTAAAAGATGCTTATTTAAGCATTGCAGAAGCTTTGAAACATGGAGGATATTTTTTTAAAAAGAATATTGAGATTAAGTGGATAAATTCAGAAATTTTAGATAAGTTATACGATAACAAAGATTATCTGTCGGAGATAGACGGCATACTTGTTCCGGGTGGATTTGGCATAAGAGGAATTAATGGAAAAATAAATGTTATCAAATTTGCAAGGGAAAGAAAGATACCTTTTTTTGGGATATGTCTTGGAATGCAGTGCGCAGTAATAGAATTTTCAAGAAATGTGCTTGGACTTAAAGATGCAAATAGTTCAGAATTTGATCATAGCACAAAAAATCCAGTGATTGACATAATGCCGGAACAGGAAACTATTAAAAACAAGGGTGGAACAATGCGCCTGGGAAGATATCCATGCAAAATAAAAAAAGGGTCCCTGGCTTATAAGGCTTATAAAAAAGAAGTTATTTTTGAGAGACACAGGCACAGGTATGAATTAAATAACTATTATAGAGAATTAATAGAAAAAGCTGGTCTTGAAGCAACAGGAATTTATCAGGAAAAAAATTTAGTTGAAATAGTGGAAATATCAGATCATCCATGGTTTGTAGCAGTTCAATTCCATCCTGAGTTTAAATCCAGACCCAGCAAGCCGCATCCTTTGTTCAGGGATTTTATATCTGCTGCTATAAAATATTCGTCATTAAATAAACGGAAGAAGTAAATTGTAGAAGAAATGAAAAAAATTGATCTTTAAAACCAACAAGCTAAAAAATATTACAATTTTAATAAATTCTATTTTCCTGATTATTATAATTATTTTCACTCCACTTGCTTATTATGGCTTTAATCTTAATTTTTATAATAATCTTTATGAAAATAATGGGGTTTTTTCTGTTTTAGACAGAGACGATGTTCTAAATCTCACCAGGAATTTGTTTAATTTCTTTAGGTATAGAGCAACTCCTGAAAACAATATTTCTAAGAGTTCTGTAAGATACGCAGACAAAAGCATCAGCAGTGTTGCTTTTTTTAAGCCTGAGGAAATAAATCATTTAAATGATGTCAGAAAATTATTGTGTAAAATATTTATTTTATATTATTTAAGCATAATTACAGTAATATTGTTAACTATATTATTGATTAAAAAAGATGTTTTTAAATTCATAAAGAGTATTGGGTATATTTTTACTGCTTCTTCGTCTGCAGTATTATTTATAATGGCAGCCTTATTTGTTTTTGGGAAAAAAAATTTCTGGGGTTTATTTGAAAATTTTCATTTAATGTTTTTCCCTCAGGGAAATTATATTTTTTCACAGGACTCGCTGATAATAACTCTTTTCCCTTTTGGTTTCTTTGGTGATTTTTTTATAAAGCTTGTTAAATGCTCGCTTGCGCTATCAATTGCTGTTTTAATATTGGGAATAATCTGTTTAAATATATCTAAAATAAAAAGAGAGGTATTTTGTGGGGGGCATCATTAATATGATTAACAATAAAAGATTGTTAGAAACTTTTGTTGAGCTTTTAAAAATTGAAAGTCCATCTAAGAGTGAAAAGCAAATAGTAAGTTCTGTAAGCAAAAAATTAAAAAATTTGGGAGCTGAAGTATATATTGACAATTGCGGCAATAAGTTTGGCGGAAACGCCGGCAACATAATAGCCACATACAAACCAAAAAATTCATCCGGAAGTACCCCTATTTTTTTAGGAGCGCATCTTGATACAGTAAAATTAAATGGGAGCATTGTTCCGATTATTAAAGATGGTAAAATAGTTAATGAAGATAAGAATTGTATATTAGGCGGAGATAATAAAGTTGCCGTAGCAGCA
>JAUVXY010000031.1 GCA_030603375.1 Actinomycetes bacterium
AGGTGCTTGAGGCAATTTGAATAGATTATATTGACGAGAGCGAAGTACTGACTCCTGCAGATGAAAAATTTCATGTAAATAAGTGGAATTTTAAAGTTCCCTTTGTTTGCGGAGCAACTAATTTAGGGGAAGCGCTTAGAAGAATTGGAGAAGGTGCCGCAATGATAAGGACCAAAGGGGAACCGGGAACAGGAAATGTTGTAGAAGCTGTGAAACACATGAGAAGTATTAGAGACAGAATAAATAAAATTGCAGCTATTCCTGAAGAAGAACTTATGACGGCAGCTAAAGAACTTGGCGCTCCATATGATTTAGTTGTATATGTACATGACAACAAAAAACTGCCTGTAGTTAATTTCTCAGCAGGTGGAATAGCTACTCCTGCGGATGCTGCCATGATAATGCAGCTTGGCGCAGATGGTATCTTTGTTGGCTCTGGAATTTTTAAATCTGAAAATCCTATGAAAATGGCTAAAGCTATAGTTGAAGCTACTACTCATTACAATGACCCGGATTTGATTGCAAAAGTATCAAGAGGATTGGGCGATGCGATGCCTGGTATAGAGATGTCAGAAATTTCAAAAGAAGAAATGCTTTCTACCAGGGGATGGTAAAATAAATAAATGGAAATAAAAGTTGGAGTGCTTGCTCTTCAGGGGGCATTCAGGGAGCACATAAATGCAGTTAGAAAATGTGGGGTTTATGCAAAAGAGATCAAACTTCCGGAACAGATCACCTGCATGGATGGGCTTATTATCCCCGGTGGCGAAAGTACGACTATAAATAAGCTCCTGAAAAAATATGGATTTAAGACATATTTAGATAATTTTTATAAAAAAGGCAAACCAATATTTGGAACATGCGCAGGTTTGATTGTCCTGTCAAATGACATTAAGGGAGAAAAAGCAGGACTTGGATATATAGACATAACTGTAGAAAGAAATGCTTATGGCAGACAAATAGATAGTTTTGAAGAATCTGTAAATTTAAATTTAAATTATAATTTAAATGGAAAAAATTTTAATGCTGTCTTTATAAGGGCTCCGAGGATTTTAAAGGTAGGAGGAAATGTAAAAATACTGGGAAAATTAAATGGCAACATAATAATGGCAAGAGAAAATAATATCCTTGTCAGTGTTTTTCATCCTGAGTTAGAAGACGACACAAGAGTCCATCAGTATTTTATAGAGATGATAAAAGAACTCAAGAAGAAGGGGGATTAATATGTCGGGTCATTCAAAATGGCATTCCATTAAACATAAAAAAGCAAAAGAGGATGCAAAAAGAGGCAATATATTTGGAAAACTCAGCAGGAATATTATGGTAGCTGCCCGGGAAGGTGGAAGCGGGGATCCCAGCAGTAACATGTCACTTTCCAATGCAATTGCCAAGGCAAAAGAATACAATATGCCGCAGGACAATATTGAAAGGGCAATTAAGCATGGGACAGGCGAAATGGAGGGTGTAAAATATGAAAGGATATTATATGAAGGCTATGGTCCCGGCGGAATAGCTATTATGGTAGAAGTAATGACAGAAAATAAAAACAGAACTGCATCTGACATAAGAAATATTTTCAGTAGAAACAACGGAAATCTTGGTGAGGCAGGATGTGTTGGGTGGCTATTTGAAAGAAAAGGTATAATATTGATAGACAAAAATGAAGTAACCGATGAAGATGAGTTTATGCTTGGTGTTATTGACGCGGGAGCAGAAGACATTGAAGAAGAAGGTGCTTTCTACGAGATTAGCGTAGACCCATCTGCTATTATGAAAATTAAAGAAAACCTTGAAAAAAATAATTTTAAAATAAAATCTACTGAAATTGCTTTTGTCCCAAAATCAACTGTTGAATTATCAAAAGAGGACGCAGCAAAGGCTTTAAAACTTATTAATTTTTTGGACGAACATGATGATGTGCAGAACGTATATTCAAATCTTGAAATTTCAGACGAAATTTTGAATAAAACATGATATTTATAAAAAATGGAAAAAACTAAAACAAGAATAATGGGGGTAGATCCGGGATTGGCAACAACAGGCGTAGCAATATTGGATGTAGTGGGAAGCAGCTATAATCCAGTATACTGCAACTGTATTATAACAAAAAAAAATAAACCAATCTGTGAAAGATTAAATAAAATTTATACTTCAATAAATGAATTAGTTTTAAAATATTCTCCTACCTGTATTGCAATCGAAGAAATATTTTTTAGTGCAAATGTTAAAAGCGCTATAAATGTCGGGCAGGCTCGCGGTGTTTCTATTATAGCTGGAAGCATAAATAATCTTGAGATATGCGAATATACACCGCTTCAAGTAAAGCAAGCAGTTGTTGGGTATGGAAGGGCAACAAAAAAACAAATACAATATATGGTAAAAGTAATATTGGGTTTGAGGGATGATATGAAGAATAATTTTCTCTCTGAAAAAGATGATGCATGGGATGCAATGGCAATTGCCATATGCCATGCTAACAGCAGCAGATTTCAGAGTAAAGCAGCCAAAGTCTTAACAGGGGGGCAGGAGTCTTAAATGATTGCCAGAATAAGCGGTAAAATAATACAGAAAATGCCATCCAGCGTGATAATACAAACAGGCGGAATAGGGTTTGAAATACTTATTTCCGGCAGAACCTTTGAAAAGCTTCCAGATGCAGGCAAAGATGCTGAACTTGATATATATACGCATGTTAGAGAAGATGAATTAAGGTTAGTTGGTTTTTTTACATCAAAGGAAAAAGAACTTTTTCTAAAACTGCTTAATATATCCGGAATATCAATAAAAATTGCTTTAAGCGCTTTTTCCATATATGGCACAGATGAATTAAAAAATATAATTGTAAACAGAGAAGTTGATTTAATAAAAAGAATACCGGGTATTGGCAAAAAACTTGCCGAGAGGGTAATTCTTGAACTTAGAGAAAAATTAAGCGAAGAGGCATTTGAAGGCATGGGACCAATGCAGCATCTTGCGGGAGATGAGAAAATGTATGATGTTAGGAAGGCTTTAAAGACTCTTGGCTACAATTCTAAAGAAATTAATAAAGCGATGGCAAAAATAGACATAAAAAATGCTAAAGATATGAAAACCGAGGATATTTTAAAGCTTGTCTTAAGGGAGGTATAAATTATTACTAAAAATAATGGCGACAGCAATAACGAAGGCAGTGATGTAAATCCTAAATATAAAAAAGAAGATGTTGAACTTGACAGGAGTCTTCGCCCAAAGAATTTATCAAACTTTATAGGGCAGAAAAAAATAGTGGAAAATCTTTTAGTTTTTATAAGCTCTGCCAAAAAAAGAGGCGAGCCCCTGGATCATGTAATATTGTCGGGACCGCCCGGGATCGGCAAAACCTGCCTGGCAGAGATAATATCCAATGAATTAGGCGTAAATTTTAAAATAACCTCAGGACCGGCAATAGAACGAGCTGGCGATCTGGCAGCAATTTTGACAAATTTAGAGAAATTTGATGTTTTGTTTATTGATGAGATACACAGGTTAAACAGGACAGTTGAGGAAACGCTGTATCCGGTTATGGAAGATTATAAGCTGGACATAATAATAGGAAAGGGCCCATCTGCAAAATCAATTAGAATTGATATTTCTCCTTTTACCATTATAGGAGCTACTACAAGAATCGGCCTTATAGCATCACCGCTGAGGGACAGGTTTGGCGTAAATTTGAGGCTTGATTACTACAAAGAAAAAAACATTACTAAAATAATACAGAGATCTGCAAGAATAATGGGGTTTGAAATATCGGAAGACGGCGCAGCAGCAATTGCAAAGAGGAGCAGGGGCACCCCCAGGATAGCAAACAGGCTTTTGAGAAGAGTAAGAGATTATGCATATATAAACAGTGATGGCAAAATAGATGAGAAAATAGCAGAGAATGCTTTAACAAAACTTGATATAGATAAACTTGGATTGGATATTGTTGACAAAAAGATACTTGATACTATTATTAATAAATTTAATGGCGGTCCTGTAGGGGTTGGAACTATTGCAGTGTCCATAGGCGAGGAAACCAATACTGTTGAAGATGTATATGAACCATACCTGCTGCAGTTAGGTTTTATTAAAAGAACACAAAAGGGAAGAGTAGCCACAAGTTTAGGATTTAAACATTTAGGGGTTAAAAAAGATAACAGCCAGAAGCTTTTTTGAGTTAAAGATTTTATTTTTTTTACATGTCAGGTGCTTTATTATGAAACTTAATCTTTTTGATTACAATCTTCCTGAAAAATATATTGCTCAAAAACCATTATTACATAGGGATAAATCAAAGTTACTAATACTGGACAGGAAATCCGGGGCCATAAAACATGATATATTTTTAAATCTTCCGGGTTACGTAAATAGTAAAGACATACTTGTAGTCAATGAAAGCAAGGTTGCAAAATGCAGGTTATTTGGGAAAAAGGAAGAAACTGGAGCTAAAATTGAATGTTTTGTCCTAAACAAGGTAAAAGATAATCAATATCTCGCATTGCTAAAGCCTTCAAAGAGGCTTAAAATTTCCGGTAGGGTTTTTTTAGAAGATTACTGTTTTGTGGTTAAATCAAAGTTAGATTACGGCAAAGCCATAATAGAATTTAATGCTCCGCTGGACATAATTTTTGAGAAATTTGGTAAAATACCGCTTCCGCCATATATAAAGAACAATGACATTGACGAGTCACGTTATCAGACCATATATGCAAAAGAAGATGGTTCAACAGCATCTCCTACAGCGGGTCTTCATTTTACTAAAAATTTAATCAGCCGATTAAAGGCTAAAGGGGTAAAATTTGCAAAAGTAAGGCTGGATATAGGGCTCGATACTTTTAGGCCCGTAATAGAAGAAGAGATTAAAGATCATAAGATGCATAGTGAATATTACAGCATATCAAAGCTGGAGGCAGAAAAGATAAACAGCGCTAAAAAAAATGGCGGCAGAGTGATTGCCGTTGGAACAACATCTACAAGGGTGCTTGAGACTGTAGTATCAAAAAATGGTATAATAACAGAAGATAGCGGACTGACAGATTTGTATGTATATCCGGGGTATAAATTTAAAATTGTAGACTGCATGATAACTAATTTTCATATTCCAAAATCTACGCTTCTCATTATGGTAAGTGCTTTTGCAGGAAGAAAAAATATTTTAAATGCTTACAGTGAGGCTAAAAGAAATAGTTACAGGTTTTACAGTTTTGGAGACTGTATGATGGTTGTTTAAGTATAGGATAAGATAGAAAAATGCAGGAATTAAAAAATATTTGTAAAAACTATAGGTAAAGAGAAAATTAAAAATCAGTGAATTTTTTCAAAGTTTTAAAAAAAGATAGCAAAACGTCTGCAAGGGTTGGCAGGCTAAGTACAGGCAGAAACATTGTGAATACGCCTGTTTTTATGCCTGTTGGAACCAAAGGTACGGTTAAAGCTGTTACATCCGAACAATTATATGAAACGGGATGCGGCATTATACTCGGAAACCTATATCACTTGTATCTTCAGCCGGGTATCGAAGTTATAGAAGAAGCAGGAGGACTTCACAAGTTTATAAACTGGAAAAAAAGCATACTTACAGACAGTGGCGGGTTTCAGGTCTTTAGCCTTGGTAAGATAAGAAAAGTTGTTGAAGACGGAGTAGAATTTAAGTCCATTATTGATGGTTCCTATCATTTCTTTAGTCCTGCAAAGGTTATTGAAATGCAAGCAAAAATCGGTTCCGACATAATGATGGTTTTGGATGAATGTATACCGTTTAGCTCAGATTACAGATATGTCATGGAAGCTGCGGGAAGAACTTTAAAGTGGGCCGAAATATCCCTGAAAGCAAAGCGCGCCATAAATTCAAAAAAAGAATCCAAAATATTTGGGATAGTGCAGGGCGGATTTAGCAAGGATATAAGAAAATTTTGTGCAGAGTCTATTTCTGAAATGGAGTTTGACGGCATTGCAATAGGAGGTTTAAGCGTAGGAGAAGAAAGGTCCCAGACTATTGATATTTTAAATTATACGGTAAATTATGTAGACAGAACCAAGCCAATATATTTTATGGGGCTTGGCGACCCTGTAGGGATTATAGATGCAATTAGCGCAGGGATTGATATGTTTGATTGTGTTATGCCAACAAGAATTTCAAGAAATGGAAGTGTTTTTACATCTGAAGGAAAAATCAATATTAAAAATAAGAGATATACAAAAGATTTTACTCCTCTGGATAAAAAATGCAGCTGTTACACATGCAGAAATTACACAAAGTCTTACTTAAAGCATTTATACAAAAGCAAGGAAATTCTCTCAAGCATACTGCTTACAATACATAATCTTTATTTTCTGCATAACTTAATAAATGAAGCAAGAAATGCTATTATAGAGAATAATTTTTCAAATTTTAGAGAAGAATTTAAAAAAAGTTATGCAGAAAATCAACAATAATGTAAAAAATAAAATTAATCATTTGCAAATTTTCTAAAGATGTTAATAATAGTAATATTTGGTATTCAAAAACTTAAATTATTTAAAAAGAAGAATCTATAGGGAGGACTTATGAAAATAACAAAAAAATTTATTGCCATAATGATGATAAGTGTCTTATCTGCGGGCATGGCAATACTTGCAATTGGGTGTTACCCACTGATGCCGGCAGGAGATACAGAAGAAGCCGGAACAGCTGTAACTGGAGGAGCTGAGGACGGAATTTCAGGAATGCTTGCACAATATGGAACATGGATATGGCTGGCAGTCTTAGGAGTAGCATTTTATTTCCTTTTGATAAGACCGCAAAGGCAGAAAACAAAAAAAACACAGGACCTTTTATCAAGCATACAAAGGGGAGATGAAGTAGTGACGATAGGTGGACTTTATGGGAGAGTAAAGGATATCAGGGATGATGTCATGACCATCACTATCGCCAGCGGTGTGGATATAAAAGTTTCTAAGGGTGCTGTATCTAAGAAAATAAGCGGTACAACATAAAAAAATATGCGTAATAAGAAACTTCATACAACAGTTATTGTAATATTTTTAGCAATAATTGCAGTTTGTCTATACTATATTTGTATTAAGAATACAATTGATTCCTCAATTAAATTAGGCCTGGATCTTAAGGGCGGAACACAAATTATTCTAAAGCCTGTTAATGTAGGCGAAGAAAAAATAACGCCGGAATCACTTGATAAGGCCATGCTTATCATAATGGATAGGATAGATAAGCTCGGCATATCCGAACCTTTAATCACAAGGGATTATTCTGATAACATTATAATACAGCTCCCGGGTGTGGATGACCCTAATAGGGCCTTAGAAGTAATTGGAAAGACTGCTCAGCTGGAATTTAGGGTCCTATCGGGATATTTTATTTCACAGGAAGGGATTGTACCAATAAATTCTGACTCAGGGCAACTGCATATTGATGCTGAAGACAAAGAAATATTTTTAACTGATCCACGAACCGGAGGAGCTTCTGGGAAACTGACAGCCGATCCTGAAACAGGTGAACTGCTGCTGGCAGGAATTGTTGATGGAGAAGAAAAAATATTAGGAAAGTTAACAAATAACCCTGAAACAGGCGAACTGCTGCTGGCAGAAACCGAAACAGGAGAAATTATAGGAGAGATACTTACAAACTCCAGAACAGGCGGAGCATCACTGGTAGGACCTGTACTTATGACTGGAGACAAATTGTCAAAGGCAAGTGCAGGATATAATGGTAGCGGAAGAATAATCGTGTCAATGAGCTTTACATCTGAGGGCCAAAAAATATTTGAAGAGATAACTTCAGGAAATATAGGCAAGCAGCTTGCAATTGTGCTGGATGATGAGATAAAATCTGCCCCTGTAATCAGGACCGCTATTTCGGGAGATGCAGTAATAGAGAATATTGACAGTCTGAACGAGGCAAAAGATATTGCGCTGGTTCTTCAAACAGGCGCTCTTCCTGTAAGCTTAAAAATTGAGGAAAGCAATACTGTTGGACCCACGCTTGGAAAAGATGCTTTGACCAGGGGTTTGTATGCAGGAATAATTGGGTTTGTTCTTATAATGTTATTTATGCTTGCTTATTATAGGGGGTTAGGTTTTGTTTCTGTAATTGGCCTGATTGTATACATATTAATTTTTTGGGGAATAATTTCAGGAATTGGAGCGGCACTTACACTGCCGGGAATTGCCGGAATAATACTGACCATTGGTATGGCAGTGGATGCCAATGTGATTATATATGAGAGAATAAAAGAAGAAGTAAAAAAAGGCAAGTCTGTTCGTATTTCCATAAGTGAAGGTTTTAAGAATGGAATCAGGACCATAATTGATGCAAACGTAACAACCCTTATAACTTCTGCAGCATTATACAGATTTGGAACAGGGCCCATCAGGGGATTTGCTGTTACTTTAAGTTTAGGAATAATAATAAGTATGATGACAAGTTTAATTCTTATAAGATCTATTTTATTTTTGATAGCCGGAAATGCGAAATTAGTAACCCCTGGATTTTTGGGTGTTAGAAGGAAAGGGAGCAGCATTTGAAAACTGGAAGTTTTAATTTTGATTTTGTTGGGAAAAGAAAAATATGGTTTATTGTTTCAGCAGCAGTTATCCTTGTTGGAATTACAGGATATTTTGTTCATGGCGGGTTTAATTTAGGAATTGATTTCTTAGGCGGCTCTCTTATGGAAGTTGAGTTTACAAGAGATGTAAATGTATCTGAGATTAGAGAGATTATGGAAGACATAGGGTTTGGAAACACTATACTTCAGAAAACAGCTGATGATAGATTTATAATAAGAACTACCCCAATTGATATCAAAACGAAAAATATGATTTTAGAAACGCTGGACAAAGAGATAGGCATAAACAGACCGCCTGTTCAGGATAGAAGTGTGTTTCCGGGCTTTGGCCGCCAAATTGCGGAAAAAGCCCTAATAGCTATTGGAATTAGCATACTTGGTATTTTAATATATGTGTGGATAAGGTTTGAATTTAGATTTGGAACCGTAGCTATTTTTGCCTTGCTGCATGATGTTTTGGTAACACTTGGTGTGTATGCTATCTCAAATCGTGAAATTAATACAGCAACCATTGCAGCAATTTTAACTATATTGGGCTATTCATTGAATGACACAATAGTTGTATTTGACAGGATAAGAGAAAATACTCCAGCAGCAAGAAAATTAGGATATGGCCAGGTTATAAACGATTCTGTAAATAAGACTCTCATAAGGTCCATTAATACTTCTGTTACTACATTGTTTCCTGTAATTCTGCTTCTTACATTAGGAAGCCCTGCGCTGAAGGATTTTGCGTTTGCTCTGGCCATAGGAATAATATCAGGAACTTACTCCTCCATATTTTTTGCGAGTCCTGTACTGGTAGCGTGGAACAACAAGTTTCCAAGATATAAAAAATAATTATGGCAAAAATTCCAGAAAATTGGAAACACAGGGTAAGCAAAAAAACTGATAAAAAAATATTTTCAAAATTTAAATACAGCGTTATCTTAGCTAAAATTCTTGCAGGCAGGGGCATTACTACAGAAGAAGAAATAGATGCTTTTTTAAATCCTTCTTTAAAATATTTACATGACCCTAAATTACTTTCTAACATAGATAAAGGCATAGACAGAATAAAAAATGCTGTTTCAAACAATGAGAATATATTGATTTTTGGTGATTACGATGCTGATGGCATTATAAGTTCTGTTATTGCTTATAATTTTCTAAAAAAATTGTCTTTAAATGTTGACATATACATACCAGACAGGTTTAAAGACGGGTATGATATAAATTTAAGTTTTATAAAAAAAATTTCCAAAAAGAAATACTACAACGTAGTAATTTGTGTGGATTGCGGGACAAACAGCAAAGAGGTCGAGCAATTTATAGATAGCAGCAGGTCCGATATAGATGTTATAGTCTGCGATCATCACAAACCTTCAAAAATTGATTCAAGCAGGGGAAAAAGCTGCAGGGAAGAAATAAAAAAATATATTATTATTAATCCCAGGCTGCAAAATTCTAATTATCCATTTAAACATTTAAGCGGAGCCGGGGTTACCTTTAAATTTATAACAGCTGTGCTCAGAGAACTTGATAAAGGGCTCAAGAAGAGATTTAAAAAAGATTACCTTACAAAACTTTTAGATATTGTAGCAATATCAACAATTGCAGATATAATGCCTCTTGTAGATGAAAACAGAATAATTGTAAAAAAAGGCCTCAAGTTGCTTAAGGAAACTGAAAACAAGGGGCTAAAAAAAATGTTGGAAACAGTACTTTCAAACAAACAGGAAGTAGATGTTTATGATGTGGGATTTATAATTGCACCACGTCTTAATGCTGCCGGAAGAATTAAAAGTGCCAAAGAGAGTTTGGATCTTTTAAAAGGTGATGATGGTGTGAATTTAGAAAAATTAGTAAATGATTTAAATTCATTTAATAATAAGAGAAAGAATTTACAAAAAAGCATATTGGAGGAAATAACAGACAAGAACGATTTTTCACATATCGCAAGCAAACAAAAAATTTTTATAGATAAATCAAAAAGATGGAATGAGGGAGTACTTGGCATAGCAGCTTCAAACCTGGCAAACAAGTACAATATTCCGGTAATATTGTTTAAGGAAGAGGAAGGAAAGCTAAAAGGTTCAGGAAGGAGCATTGAAAAATTTAATCTTTATGAAAATTTATTTTCAGTGAGGAATTTTTTTGAAAAATTTGGAGGGCATGAACAGGCTTGCGGGATTACTATGGTTAATTCTAATTTTGAGTGTTTTAAAGAAGAGATGCTAAAAATAGCCGGTAAAAAATTGAAGAAAGTTGATGTTGAAAAAAAATACTACTATGATTCTAAAATAACTTTCAAGGATTTAAAAGGCAGTCTTATAAAAGAAATTAAACTTCTCAAGCCTTTTGGATTTGGCAACCCGAGACCTGCCTTTGTTACCAGTGATTGCGAAATTATGGATGTAAACTATACCCGCAACGAAAAGCATGTGAGGTTGAGACTAAAAAATAAGAACACTGTATTTGAAGCTGTAATGTTTAATATAAATGAAAATAAAAAAAAGATATTATGTCTAAGGGAAAATGTAGACATACTTTACAATATTATTGAAAATTCATGGAGTGGCAGGAAATCGGACCAATTAGTAATTTTAGATATATTTCAGCAAATTTAAAAATTGTTTTATAATATACTATTAACATGGAATCAACATCTAATAAAATTAACAATAAAAAATTAAACAAAGATGCAAAATTAGCCAAAGCAGGCACCGATATAATTTTTACAAGGCTAATTAAAAAGATTAAAGCCTATGCCCCGAACATTGATGAAGAATTACTGACGAGAGCATATCTGACTGCAAAGAAATATCATGGGGATCAGCTTAGAAAGTCAGGAGAACCTTTTATAATACATCCATTGGAAGTTGCCAATATTTTAGCTGAAATAGGATTGGACCAAACATCAATAGTAGCAGCAATACTCCATGATCTGGTAGAAGATACAGAATTTAGTTTGGTAAATATTGAAAAGGAATTTGGTGAAGAGATTGCCAAAATAATAAACGGGGTTACAAAGCTGGATAAAATTATCTTTCACAATAAAGAAGAACGTCAAGTTGAGAATTTGAGAAAGATAATAATTGCCATGTCAGAGGATATAAGAATTATACTTGTAAAGTTAGCCGACAGGCTCCACAATATGAGAACCCTGTCTTCGCTAAGTAATGAAAAAAGACGGCTAAAGGCAGTGGAAACTCTTGAGGTTTATGCACCTATTGCTCACCGCCTTGGAATGTTTAAGATAAAATCAGAATTAGAGGACCTGAGCTTTAAATATTTATATCCAAAAGAATATATAAAGATTAAAGATATGGTTACAGATAAAATAGC
>JAUVXY010000030.1 GCA_030603375.1 Actinomycetes bacterium
TGATATTGAAAAAAATACTGCATTTGGAGAGGCGTCATTTGGAACTAGTGGACTGGAGACGTTGTTTAGCGCTGGCTTTACCAGGTTGTGCAGAGAAGAAAAAATAAGTCCCCCTAAATTTATTAGTCTTATTACCAGTTCACCTGCAAAGATATTGGGTATTGATGCTGGAAAAATAGAAACAGGGAAAACTGCAGATATTGCAGTTATCAATGCTGAAGCTGCAGGAGAAGTTAAAATAGACGGCTTTGCCTCAAAAAGTAAAAATAGCGCCTTTATAGGACAAAAGCTGTGGGGGAAAGTGGCTTATACTATAAGTAATGGCAAGTTGGTTTATGTAAGTATTTGAAATGCAGGTTAAAGTGAATTTTGTAAATTAGTATATTAAATAGTTTGGCAAGGTTTTACAAAAATATTTGGGAGTGCAGACAGAATTGGAAGCTATATTATTATTAGAAGATGGAAAAGTTTTTAAGGGCAGAAATTTTGGATGTTCTGGAGAAATAATTGGTGAGGTTGTTTTTAATACTTCCATGACAGGATATCAAGAGATACTAACCGATCCTTCTTACTGTGAACAAATAGTAACAATGACTTACCCGCAGATTGGTAATTATGGGATAAATAGCGTAGATGTTGAATCTTGCAGGGTTCAGGTTAAAGGTTTTATTGTAAGGGAATATATTGGCAATTTCAGCAACTGGAGGGCCAGTGGAAATCTGGAAGACTATCTAAAAAAATATAATATATTAGGTCTTTCAGAAATAGATACAAGACAGCTCACCAGGCATATAAGAGTTGAGGGCGCAATGAAGTGCATAATCTCTACTGAAACAAAAGATATAGAAAAATTAAAGGAGAAATTAGATAATTATCCCTCAATAGTGGGAAGAGATCTTGTAAAGCAGGTTACCTGCAGCAAACCTTACTTTTTTAACGGAAGTAAAAAAAATTATAAATATCTGGTAGCAGCGCTGGACCTTGGCATCAAATTAAATATCCTGCGTTGTCTTGATAATGCCGGGTTTAAAATAATTGTTTTACCTGCGTCTACAAGTCCTGATGAGATTTTAAAGTACAGGCCAGACGGAATTTTTCTTTCAAATGGTCCCGGCGATCCTTCCGCAGTTGGTTATGCAATCGCCAGCATAGCAGAGCTTATTGGTAAAAGGCCTATATTTGGAATTTGCCTTGGCCATCAGTTGCTAGCTCTTGCTCTGGGAGCAAAGACTTATAAACTAAAATTTGGCCATCATGGAGCAAATCACCCTGTTAAAAATATTTCTACAGGTGAAGTTGAGATTACTACGCAAAATCATGGATTTTCAGTTGACGCAGGTTCGCTCAAAAAAATAAAGAGTACCAGGTATAAGATATCACATTTAAATTTAAATGATGGGACGATCGAAGGTGTTGAATATCCTGACATCAGTGCGTTTTCCGTACAGCATCATCCGGAAGCAAGCCCGGGTCCGCATGATTCAAGATATATATTTGGCAAGTTTACAGAGATGATTGATAATTTTAAAAGATAAAAAAAGAAAATTTGATTTATGCCTAAAAGAAAAGATATAAAAAAAATATTAATAATAGGCTCTGGTCCAATAATTATAGGGCAGGCATGTGAATTTGATTATTCAGGAACACAAGGGTGCAAGGTTTTAAAGGAAGAAGGATACAGGGTGGTGCTTGTAAACAGTAATCCTGCTACGATAATGACAGACCCCGAATTTGCAGACAGAACTTATATTGAACCTCTAACACCTGAATTTGTAGAAAAAATAATTAAAAAGGAAATGCCTGACGCAATACTTCCAACTCTTGGCGGCCAGACTGGCCTGAACATTGCAGTTGCTCTGGCAAATGAAAAAGTTTTAGAAAAATATGGTGTTGAGCTTCTTGGAGCTAAAAGTGAAATTATAACTAAAGCAGAGGACAGGGAAAAATTCAAAGAAGCAATGGCCAATATAGGTCTTAATGTTCCGCCAAGCGGGTATGCGCGCAGTTTAAAGGAGGCAATGTCAATTAGTGATAAACTAAAGTTTCCATTAGTAGTGAGGCCAAGTTTTACTCTTGGAGGACTTGGTGGAGGAATTGCTTTTAACAGAGAAGAGTTTACAGAAATAGTTACAATGGGGCTTGATCTGTCACCGACATCTGAAGTTCTGATAGAAAAATCAGTTGCAGGATGGAAGGAATATGAGCTGGAAGTAATGAGGGACAAAAATGATAATGTAGTCATAGTATGCTCAATTGAAAACTTTGATCCAATGGGAGTACATACCGGAGACAGCATAACCGTAGCTCCTGCACAGACATTAACTGACTCTGAATACCAGCATATGAGAGATGCAAGTATTAAAATAATAAGGGAAATAGGGGTTGAAACCGGGGGATCCAATATACAGTTTGCGATTAACCCAGAAAACGGAAAGATGGTTGTAATTGAAATGAACCCCAGAGTTTCAAGAAGCAGCGCACTGGCATCAAAGGCAACAGGTTTTCCTATTGCTAAAATTGCAACAAAATTAGCCATAGGATATACGCTGGACGAGATTCCAAATGATATTACAAAAAAGACACCTGCATGTTTTGAGCCGTCTATTGATTATGTGGTTGTAAAATTTCCGAGGTGGGCGTTTGAGAAATTTCCCGGCACCGATAGAAGTCTTACCACAAGGATGAAGTCTGTAGGCGAGGCTATGGCAATTGGCAGAACTTTTAAGGAGGCTCTGCAAAAATCGATCAGATCCCTGGAAATAGACAGGTATGGACTTGGTTCCGATGGCATGGATGACGTAAGAGAGGACCTTCTTAATGATAAGTTATCTATTCCAAACCAGGACAGGGTTTTTTATATAAAGTTTGCTTTTGAGCTTGGGAGAAGCGTTGAAGATATTTATAGTTATACAAAAATAGATCCATGGTTTTTAAATAACATAAAACAGCTGGTGGAGTTTGAAAAAGAATTTAAAAAGTATACTTTAAAAAATATTACGATAGAAAAGTTATACGAAGCAAAAAGGTTAGGATATTCTGATGTCCAGATTTCCCATCTGTGCGGATGCAGCGAAGGCAGTATTAGAAATCTCAGGGAAAAGTTTAATATTGGTGCAACTTTTAAAACAGTGGATACATGCGCCGCAGAATTTGAAGCATATACTCCTTATTATTATTCTACTTATGAATCCGAAGATGAAGTAAAGCCATCGGACAAGAAGAAGATAATCATACTTGGGAGCGGGCCAAACAGGATTGGTCAGGGGATAGAATTTGATTACTGCTGTGTTCATGCTTCTTTCGCGCTTCATAATGATGGTTTTGAGACTATTATGGTAAACTGCAATCCTGAGACAGTGAGCACGGATTACGATACTTCTGACAGGCTTTATTTTGAGCCACTGACTTTTGAAGATGTTATGAATATAATAGAAGCTGAAAAACCTTATGGCGTTATAGTTCAATTTGGCGGCCAGACTCCGTTAAAACTTGCGATTAGACTGCAAAACGAAGGTGTGAAAATTTTAGGGACTTCGCCTGACAATATTGATCTTGCAGAGGACAGAAAAAGGTTTGGAGCAATGCTTGTAAAACTTGGGGTCCCACAGCCAGAAAATGGAACTGCCGTAAATGTGGAGGAAGCAAAAAAAATAGCAGCAAGAATAGGATATCCTGTGCTTGTAAGGCCTTCTTATGTACTTGGCGGGAGAGCCATGAATATTGTTTATACAGAAGAAAACATTATAAATTATGTTAAAGATGCAGCCATTGTATCCCACGATCGCCCAATTTTAGTTGATAAATTTTTGGAGAGTGCCATAGAAGTGGATGTGGATGCGATATATGATGGAGACGAGCTTTTTATTGGCGGAATAATGGAGCACATTGAAGAAGCAGGGATTCATTCCGGAGATAGCGCCTGTGTGATTCCTCCATTTACACTTGGTAAGAAAGAAATAAATACTATTAAAGAGTATACCCGCAAGATAGCAGGAGGGCTTAATGTAATAGGGCTCATGAATATACAGTATGCGGTAAAAAATTCGATTGTTTATATTCTGGAAGCGAATCCAAGGGCTTCCCGAACAATACCTTTTGTCAGCAAGTCAATTAATCTGCCGCTTGCAAAAATAGCAGCAATGGTCATGGCAGGGAAGAAGCTAAAGGATATAGATTTTAAAAGAATAGATTCTGCGTCTCTTGGTCATTTTAGTATCAAGGAGGCAGTTATGCCTTTTAACAGATTCCCGGGCGTTGACACAATACTGGGACCGGAAATGAAGTCAACAGGTGAAGTAATGGGAATAGACAGCAGCTTTGGAATTGCTTTTGCAAAAACTCAAATTTCAACAAATCAATTTTTTCCGACTTCTGGAGCAGTCTTTATCAGCGTAAACGACAAGGACAAAAAAGCAATAGTTGACACAGCAAAAAAACTTGCAGGTATGCATTTTAAAATAATTTCCACCAAAGGCACTTATGAAATACTGGAAAAAAATGGGATAAAGTGTGATTTAGTTTTAAAGATAAGAGAAGGCAGACCAAATGTATTGGATATGATAAAGAATGGCGATATAGATCTTATTATAAATACGCCGGAAGGAAGAAGTGCCAGGAGTGACGGCTACTATTTAAGGACAGCTGCGGTACTTCACAACGTTCCATCCATTACTACAATAACAGGGGCCGCAGCTGCTGTTCAGGGAATTGCTGAGATGAGGGCTAACCATGAAGTTAATGTTAAATCTATCCAGGAGTACCGATGAAGTTACTGAGTGGTGAAATAATATCAAATGAAAAATGTGGAAAGGGCCTGTACAAAATAGAAGTTTTTTCGCCGTACATTTGCAGGAATGCGAATGCCGGACAATTTGTAAATGTAAAATGTTCTCCGGATGGCATACTTGACCCTTTGCTCAGGAGACCTTTTAGTATTTATAATGTAGAAAAGGAATATAATGTGTTTTCTATATTATATTTGGAAAAAGGCAAGGGAACCAAATTCTTATCGGACCTAAAAAAAGGCAGTAATTTAAATTTTGCCGGCCCGCTTGGAAGCTCTATAAGTATTGGCGACAGGAGTAAAAATTTTTTACTCGTAGGCGGAGGGATTGGAATTGCCCCGCTTTACTTTTTGGCAAGAACTTTAATACAAAAAGGGAAAAATATTTTTTTTGCAGCAGGGTTTAAAGACAATAATTTTATTGAATGGAGCGGTGAGCTAACAAGACTGGGGATAAACTACAGAATATTTACAGAAGATGGATCCTGGGGTGACGAGGGACTGGCTACAGATTTTGTAAAAGAAAATATTAAAAAATACAAAAATTATAAAATTTATTGCTGCGGGCCAAGAGATATGCTGATATCCATGCAGGACATATTAGCGGGAAAGAAAATATCCGTGACAGCGCTGCTGGAAGAAAGGATGGCATGTGGAGTTGGAGTTTGCAGGGGGTGTGCCGTAAAGATCAAAGATGGAAATGGAAGTTTTGTATATAAAACTGTATGTAAAGACGGACCTGCATTTGATTTAATGGAGGTAATATTTGATTGAAGGCAGTGGTATCAATTTATCTGTGAACCTTGGCAGGATAAAGCTTAAAAATCCTGTTGTGACATGCTCCGGAACATTTTCCAGCGGTTTGGAGTATTCTGAGTTTTATGATGTAAGCATTTTAGGTGCTGTCACAACAAAAAGCTTTTCCTTTGTAAGCAGAGCTGGCAATCCTCCTCCAAGAATATGGGAAACTACATGTGGAATGTTAAACTCAATTGGGCTGCAAAACGAAGGCATAGATTTCTTTATAAAAAATCATCTTCCTAAAATAAAATCTCTTGGAGCTAAAATTATCTTGAGCATATTTGGGGATGATCCGGGAGAATTTAAAAAAATAGCACGAGAAGTAAAAAAAGTTGAATCCAGCCTTCTTGCAGTTGAACTTAATCTTTCGTGCCCTAATGTAAAAGAAGGAGGAATTGCTTTTTCTTCAATGCCTGCAGAAGTGGAAAAGATTACTGAGGCAGTATGTAAAATTTTAGAAATTCCTCTAATAGTGAAATTAAGCCCAAATTCAGACTCTATCATAGAATCTGCAATTAGGGCCAAGTGCGGTGGTGCCGAGGCGGTGTCTATTATAAATTCTATAGTCGGAACAGCTATAGATATAGACACATTTAAGCCAAGGCTTGGAAATGTTACAGGAGGGATGTCAGGGCCTGCAATAAAACCAATAGCACTGGCAAAAGTGTATTTTTTGGCAAAGGCTGATATCCTTCCCATAATTGGAATGGGCGGCATTTATGATTGGAGGGATGCCGTGGAATTCCTTGTTGCCGGAGCCAGCGCTGTAGGGGTAGGAACTGCAAACTTTGTTGATTATGAAGCTGGCAAAAAAATAATTGAGGGAATAAGAAATTACTTAAGCAAAAAAGGTATTAATGACATTAACAAAATCATAGGAAAGGCAATTTGTTGAACTCATCTAAGTTTTGTATGGAAAAAATAGAATTAAAAAGGAAGAAACTTGATGCCTCAGGCAGGTTAATTATAAGTATTGATGTTAGCAGCAAAAGTGAAGTTATAAGGATGTGCAGGGAAATTGACAACAAGGTAAAGACTTTAAAATTAGGATTGGAACTAATTTACAGCACAGGGCCTGACATTATAAGCATTGTCAAAAGCTTTGGGTACAAAGTACTGCTGGATGCAAAGCTGCATGATATACCCAATACAGTTTGCAAGGCAGCTGCGGCAATCAGTAAGCTTGGTGTTGAGATGATAACAATACACACTCTTGGCGGAGGCGTGATGTTAAAAAACGCCAGGGAGAAAATATGTGAACTTTCAATTAGCAGTGGAATGTTTCCTCCAATGCTGCTTGGTGTTACAATTTTAACGAGCCTGGATGACAGTGATTTAAAAAATCTTGGCTTTAAGAATGGCTACAAGACTTCTGTGTTAAATCTTGTTGAAGCAGCATTAAATTCTAATCTGGATGGCATAATTTGTTCTCCCAACGAAGTTAAACTAATAAGAAAAACATATGGTAATAATTTTTTTATTGCAACTCCCGGAATAAGGCTAAGCGAAGATTCGCCGGCAGATCAAAAAAGGTTCAGCACTCCGGATGAAGCTATACTGGATGGGGCTGATTTTATAATTGTCGGAAGATCTATTACAGGGAAAGATAACATAAGCGAAACTATTGATGTATTTTTAGAAAAAATAAAGAAGGTGTCAAAAAAATGATAAAAGTAATAAAACAGGCCGAAGGTCTTGATGTTTTAAAAATATTAAAAGAAACAGATTCTATAATGGAAGGACATTTTAAGCTGACATCAGGATACCACAGTAAATATTATCTTCAGTGTGCCAAACTGCTGCAGCACCCCAAACTAACTTTAAAAATCGCCAGCCATGCCGCGCACATTATAAAGAAGGAAATAGGTGCAGAGAAAGTGCAGGCTGTTGTATCGCCTGCTATAGGAGGAATTTTGTTTGGGTATATGCTGGCTTACGAACTGGACGCAAGAATGGTATTTACCGAAAGGGTAAAAAACATCATGGAGCTCAGGAGAGGATTTGTAATTAATCCTGGTGAAAAAATAATTATTGCTGAAGATGTAATTACTACTGGCGGGTCAGTAAAAGAGGTCATAGATATCTGTAAAGAAAATAAGGCAGACATACAGGCTATCTCCAGCATTGTAGATAGATCGGATAATATAAGATTCGAATTTCCATATTGCTATCTTATTAAATTAGATATAAAAAAGTATCTTCCGCAGGATTGTCCTCTGTGCAGGGATAATTTGGAATTTGTATATCCGGGAAGTAAAAAACAGAAATAATAACAAAAATAACAAAAATCAATTGAAATTCATCTCTTATATTAGTATACTTTATATCAATACATTCCAATGGTGTAAACTTTTGCAAACACGTAAAGAAAGTTATTATGCCTCTCCCTATTCTAACTAAAGAAAGCAGAAAAAAAGGTCTGGAAAGAGCACTGCTCGCAAGAAAAAAAAGAGCGAATATAAAAAATTTACTAAAAAAGGGTGAAATTGATATAGCAACGCTGTTCGAAGATAAAGACTTGTTTAATGACTGCATTTCTAAAATGAAGGTAATAAATCTTGTTAGCTCGCAGCCGGGAAAAGGCAGGGTTTCTGCTGAGAAAATACTTAGAGAGCTGAAAATTAGCAGCAGCAAAAGGGTTGGTGGTTTAGGCAAAAACCAGAAGAAGAGTTTTTATAAGTATTTCCAAATACAGATGGATTAACTTATTTTAAATTTTAGGAATACTTGGAAAATATAGGAAATAGGTAAAAAGTAAAAAGTGAACAACGGAAAACTGTTTATAATTTCAGGTCCCTCAGGAGTCGGAAAGAGCAGTCTGATAAATGATGCGTTAAGTGATTTAAGCGGATTTATTAAATCAATCTCTTTTACTACCCGACCAAAAAGAAAAGACGAAGTTCAGGGCAGGCAGTACAGGTTTGTCACAAAAGAAGAGTTTGAAGAACTAATAAAAAAGGATTTATTTCTTGAGTGGGCCCCTTACTGCGGCTATCTTTATGGTACCCCGAAAGAATTTGTAATAAACCAATTAAATTCCGGGGAAAATGTTATTTTGGAGATTGAAGTGAAAGGGGCCATGCAGGTTAAGGAAAAAATGAAAGATGCGTTTTTAATATTTATAACCGTATCTTCTTTAAAGCAGCTTGAAGAAAGAATTATAGGGAGAGGGACAGATAACGCAGATGAGATTAAAAAAAGAATAGACATTGTCAAACATGAACTTAAGTATCAGAAATATTATAATTGCATAATAATAAATAATAATTATAATGAAGCTTTACTTAATTTAAAAAATGTCTTAATTTCAAAAAAAGGGGGGAACAGTTAGATGGCCATTCCAAATATGGTTGATTTGTTAAAAAAAGCTGGTAATAAATATACATTGTGCATATTAATAGCTAAAAGGGCCAGAGAACTTGCTGAGTATCTGTCAGCAAAAGATCATATGGAAAGAACAAGCGCGGTACGACCTTTAGTGGATTTGCAATCCAATGATCCGCTGGAAATAGCATTAAATGAAATAAAAGAAGGCAAAATCAGTTTTACCAGTGAAAAAGTAGAGTGAATAATTTAATAAATGGATAAGAATGTTTTTATATTTAAAAATAAAAATATTATGTTGGGGGTTACAGGTTCCATAGCTGCATATAAGTCTGCACAAATTTGCAGCAGGCTAACTCAATCAGGTGCCAGCGTAGTTGTTGTTATGACTCCCAATGCTGCAAAATTTGTAAGTCCATTAACTTTCAGTTCCATAAGCAGAAACGAAACTGTCGTAGAGCTGTTCAGCAACAAAGATAAGCTTTATCATGTTTCTCTTGCCCACAGCGTAGATATAATTATACTTGCTCCGGCAACTGCCAATACTATTTCCAAATTAGCATGTGGAATTTGTGATAATTTCCTTACCACAACTATTATTGCCGCCAAATGTCCTGTTGTTATCGCTCCGGCAATGAATGAGGGTTTATATCTAAATTCTGCCGTGCAGTCAAATATCAGCGCTTTGGAGGGGACGGGAAAATATTTTTTTGTTGGACCCATAAAAGGAAAATTAGCTTGTGGTGAAAGCGGTCTTGGGAGAATGGAAGATGAGGATATTATCATAGAAAGAGCAGGAGAGCTTCTGCAGTACCGCACAGACCTGGCAGGCAAAAAAGTTATGATAACTGCAGGCGGAACCAGGGAAGATATAGATACTGTAAGATATATTTCAAATTATTCCAGCGGTAAGATGGGCCATGCTTTAGCAGAAGAAGCTTATTTTAGGGGAGCTGAAAAAGTTATTTTAATTAGTGCAAATAAAAATTTACCTGTTCCTTACGGTGTCGATGTTGTTTATGTTAAAAGTTCCAGCGATATGAAAAATGAAGTGCTGCAGCATTTTAGCAGAAGTGATGTTACTATTATGGCTGCGGCAATAAGTGATATTATTCCTGAAAAAAGATATGGTTATAAGTTAAAGAAAAAAGATAACATAATATCTAAACTAAAGTTTAAAGAAAATGAAAATATTTTACATATTCTGGCTGACAAAAAAGGTAAAAGCCAGTATTTGGTTGGTTTTTCTGCTGAAAGCACCGATGATGTTAAGAATACTTTAGATAAAATTAGGGGTAAAAATATTGATATGGCAGTAGCTAATGACATATCAAGAAAAGATATTGGTATGATGAGCGATTTTAATGAGGTTGCCATTGTCACACAAGATGGCTGCACTAAAAAATTAGCAAAAGATAAAAAGAGGATTATTGCCAGAGAAATCTGGGATGAAATTATTGAAAATATTAAAGAATAGGACGGTAGATAGGAGAGGCGCATGTCAGAAAAAAGGAATTATTTATTTACTTCAGAATCAGTCACCGAAGGGCATCCTGACAAGATGGCTGACCAAATTTCAGATGCGGTGCTTGACGCAATTATAGTAAATGACCCGGATTGCAGAGTAGCTGTTGAAACACTCCTAAAAACAGGAGTTGTAATAGTAGCAGGCGAAGTTACAACCAATACTTATGTTAATATACAAAAAATAGTTAGAAATACAGTAAAAGATATTGGATATACTAATGCAGAATATGGTTTTGATTATAAAACTTGCGGCATATTAACTTCGATAGGAAGCCAGTCTCCTGATATAGCACAGGGTGTAAAAAAGTCTATTGAAGTTAGAAGCGGCAATAATTATGAGGATGAAATTGATAATCAGGGCGCAGGTGATCAGGGAATGATGTTTGGTTATGCCTGCGGCGAAACTCAGGAATTTATGCCTCTTCCAATACAGCTGGCCCATAAGCTGGCACGTAGATTGGCAGAGGTAAGAAGATCGGGAACAATACCATATCTTCGTCCTGACGGCAAGAGCCAGGTTACCGTAAGATATGAAGATGACAAACCTGTTGCGGTTGAGACAATAGTCATAGCAACCCAGCATGCACTGGGCATAGATATTGAAACACAGATTGAGCCTGATGTTAGAGAATTTGTAGTAAAACCTATTATTCCTGAAGAGTATTTAAGCAAAGATTTAAAATTATATGTCAATCCAACAGGGGCGTTTGTTGTTGGCGGCCCTATGGGGGATTCTGGTGTTACAGGCAGGAAAATTATTGTAGATACTTATGGTGGAGTGGCAAGGCACGGAGGCGGGTGCTTTTCCGGCAAGGATCCATCCAAGGTAGACAGGTCTGCTTCATATGCCGCAAGGTATGTTGCTAAAAATATTGTGGCAAGCGGAGCTGCTGACAGGCTTGAGATCCAAATTGCGTATGCTATCGGAGTTTCGCATCCAGTCTCGGTTATGATTGATGCTTTTGGCACGGAAAAGGTAGATATTGCTAAAATTGAAAAAGCAGTAGTGGAGATATTTGATTTAAGGCCCGGGGCAATTATAAGGGATTTAGACTTAAAAAGGCCAATTTATAAGAAGACAGCTGCTTATGGACATTTTGGAAGACCGGACAGAGATTTTACATGGGAGAGGTTGGATAAGGTAGAAGCCATAAAAGATATTCTGGACCTTTAGTAAAATTAATATTAGGTGAATAAAATTAATAAATGTGCAGATAGGTATGCAGAGGTTTACTTAGATATTTCTGTTCTCAACATAGATCATCCTTTTGATTATAAGATACCCCCGCATTTAGTAAATCATGCAAAAATGGGAAATATTGTCCTGGTACCGTTTAAGTCAAGATTAGAAATCGGGTATATTGTTAATGTCAAAAACAAATCCTCTCTTTTGGAAAAAGAAATTAAATGCATTGAAAAAGTAATAAGCAGTGGACCTCTTTTTGATGAAAACAGATTAAAGCTGATACAGTGGATGAGCTGTTATTATATTCAGCCTGTAAATAAGGTTTTTAATCT